>JBDLJM010000042.1 GCA_039714315.1 Bacteroidota bacterium
TATGGCTTGCATCAAGAACGAGATTGGTTCCAAGTCCCGCAAATTGAATTAAATCTACTGTTGGAGTTGTCATAATATTTTCAGTTTAAGTTGGTTATTAACAGGTACAATTATCAAACTCAGTACAACCTTCTGAATTTCAACAAGATTCATCTGTTCAAATTTAATGAAATTCATCTATTTAAACGACTATAAGAGCTATAAAAGTATACTTCCTGGTAAAGCAACAAGCAGTTAATTATCTCTTTACTTTTTACCCAATTATGATGTTTAGCATCAATATTTTACTACTATGTTCATTAATTGCTACCATCTTCAATTTTAGCACTATCCCTGCCTTGCCGGCAGGCAAGTGCCAAATGCACTATATTTTTTTATTGTGCGTTCGTGCTTTTATATTTTCAAAATCCCTCTCATATTTTCACCAAGGATTAATTCTTTATCCTTGGTTGAAATATCAAGACTTCTTATCCTATCAATATTTTTCTTTATATTGTCTTTTCCATAAGGAGTGTCAGTTCCTAATGTAACATTTGTCGCTCCAACAAATGTTATAGCATCCATAAATCTTTTAGTCGATGTAAGTTGTATTGTGGATGTATCAAAATAAAGATTTTCATCTTTGTAGTTATGTTCTATAAAAATTTCTAAACCAAATAAATGAGCAACAATTAATTTTAGGTTAGGATGTTCTTTTTTATACTTGATGAGTTGTTCTACATCATTGTCAGAGTACAAGTGAATGAACAATGGTAAATCATTTTTTTCAGTCCATTCAGCAACCGTTCTAAAAAAATCAGAATCTACAGAATAATTTTCCCAACACTGGTGCAGTTTCACACCTTTAAAATTCCATTCTGTAAACTTTTCACTTAAATACTCCGTTGGATTTTTCATTTGTTGTGTAATCCAAATAAATTGAATCACTCTTCCATTTGTTCTATGTGTCAAATTGTAAACATGCTCATTTCCTTTTGGAATTTGTTTAACTGTACCGGTAATTCCAATTACAAATTTGGTCAAGCGATTTGTAACTTTAACCACATTATTTGCAGGAAACATTTTTGCTAAGTTTGGTAAAGAGTAGCTTTTCGTACTTTCCAATTCTCCGGGTACAAGTATCACCTTATCTACTCCATATTTATCCAAATTATTAATAATACTTTCCGGTTTAAGAAAGATCCCGGAAGCATGTGCATGTCCATCTATTATCATATCTGCTCCATAATTATAGTTCTGTTCACTTCCATGACGCACAACTAAGTTATATCCCTGCAAAACATAACTATATACCAAAAACTACATGGGATATAGTTATATTTTAGTTACCGTTATACTAACAAATATATTTATTATAAAACGCCTGATTTCATAAATGTTATAAAAATAATAGTAAACAGAAAAACAAACAGCAGATATACGAAAAATAGATATAAATAAGGTGTACTCTCTTAGCCTTTACTCCGATGAGCCAAGGAAGCATTAACCAAATATACTGTACCTCCCGTCTTTATACTTTCGCCTTTTTCTTCCTTAGATAAGCAATCACTGCAACTACCGCTACAACAACAATAGTGTAGTAAACAAAGTCCGGAATCGGCATCGGGTCACCGGCTGCATAAGAATGTAAGCCCGACAGATAGTAGTTAACTCCAAAATACGTCATAATAATAGACGAGAAGGCAACTACACTGGCAAGGTTAAATGCGTATTTACCTTTAAGTCCGGGTACCAATCGCATGTGTAAAACAAAAACATAGACAAAAACACTTACAAACGCCCATGTTTCTTTTGGATCCCAGCCCCAATATCGTCCCCATGATTCATTGGCCCACACACCTCCCAAAAAGGTACCTATTGTAAGCAGATACAAACCTATTATCAGCGTCATCTCGTTGATATAGCTTAATTCCTGAATAGTCTTCTGCAATTTACTCTTGTTGCCATCACTAATAAAGATATACACTATCAGTACCAGGAATCCCAAAAGGGCTCCGAGGCCTACAAAGCCATAACTGGCAGTAATAATTGCCACATGTATCATAAGCCAGTACGAGTCCAGAACCGGAACAATATTTGTAACCTCCGGATCGAGCCAGTTAAGATGAGAAACCATCAAAATCAACGAAGTTAGAAGCGCCGTTGCCGCAAGTGAAATCTTTGAACGTTTGGCGAATATAAATCCGGCCAAAATAGTAGCCCAGGCAATATAAATCATCGATTCGTAACCATTACTCCACGGTGCATGCCCCGAAATATACCAACGAGCTCCTAAGCCCATAGTATGAAAAACAAACCCGAGAAATATCAAAAATGCGGCGAACTTATTTAAATAACTTATCCACTTCGACTCTTTAAACAACTGAATAAAACTAAAGATCAACATAGCAAAACCTGCAAGCATATAATAAGGGAAGAGCTTTTGAAAAGGCTTGTACTTATTGTACATAAGTTCCATTTTTGTTTTTCTTTCGTCCGGCATTACATTCGATCCGTATTTCTTTTGAAACATCGAAATAAATTCGATTTTCTGATCTGCTTCCTCCCATTTACCGCTTTTCTGCGCCTCCTTAATTGTGGTATAATACCATGGCATAATCTTAGAAACAAACAAAGAATCGTCTGATTTCAGCATCGATAAATCGCTATGCGATGATATCCACTTGTTATTACTGTCGTTTGGCACCGGAAAAAGCCTTAATAAACTACCGTTTACAGCCATATATAAAACGTTGACACGTTCATCAACCTTTATAATTTCCTTATCTAATTTCCCTCTTTCTCCCGGCTTTTTCTGATAAGACACTTCTACATCCTTCCCAAGTTTATATACACCTCTTTCGTCGAAAAAGTCGAAAAAGCGGGCATACTTCCCTTCTACTCCAATTTTTTTGCCCAGTCCTGTTTTATTATCGAACTTAATAATCGGCATAAACTGCCAGTCGATCGGATTCATTGTTATTGAAAGTAATACCTGATCGGCATTTAATCCCATGAAGTGATCTTTTCTGTAAACCTTCCTCATCAGTTCCGAAGCAAAGGTATTCACCGGTTTCAGTCTTCCCCCGTTATCCTGAATAATCAATTCACCAAATTTATCGGCGTGTTCCTTTGGAATAGTATTAACTTCAACAAGCGAATCAACATTCTCAAACATATGCTTATTTGCCGGTTGCGCCCATGAAGATGTTGCTAAAAGTAAAAACACAACTGTTACAGCGGCTTTCGAAGATAACTTCTCCAACTTGTTGTTAAGTGCTCTGAAACGCGTTCCGGGAGCAAACAAAGCCCAAAACATGCCTATTGCCAAAAGTAAATACCCTAAATATGTAACCGAAGTTCCCCAAAAGTCGTGATTCACCGATAATATAGTTCCTTTTTCATCCTGATCGTATGACGACTGAAAGAGCCTGTATCCCTTATAATCCAAAACATTATTCATAAAAATACGGTGATTCTCAACTTTGTCCCCATCAATCAAAGTAACCTCACTGGCATACGATGAAGGACTTCGTGATCCGGGGTATCTGTCTAGGATAAAATCGTTTAGTTTAAGTGAAAAAGGCAATTCAAAATATTTTGAACCATATCCGATATAAATATTCAATCCTGAAATGCTGAGTTGATTTTTTGGGTTTACATACCCCTTTCCTCCAAATAAATTTACTCTTTGAGTATTTTCTCCTGATTTTATATCTACTACCAGTAAATCCTGTTTGTTTGACTGTTTATCAGTATCAGATACAAAACCTACTGATGCATTTTGAAGTACTTCAGTTAAAACAAAACTTAAACCTTTGGTGGCATATAAAACTCTTTTATTGAAATCTACAAGCGAATCAGCAGAATAAACTCCACTCTCCTGATTATCCATCCTCATATAATCAATCTCTCCGGGGCTTTTAACTTTAAAAACGTCTCCAAAACTACTTATTTCAATTGCCCCCGGAAACTCCGTATCAAAAGCAAATAATTCATTCCCTAACTTTAACAGCTTTCCTTTTTCTATATACTTATCTTCACGTCCGCCTCCGGTAGATACTATCAAATGAAGTATTGTCTTATCGCCTCCATCTCTTGTAATTTCTTCCTTAGCTTTGGGTATAAAATCTACATAAGAAACTTCTATATCCTGTCCCTTAAATCCAAAGGTTTCGCTAAAGTCATTATTTGTAATTGGCGATAGCAGCAAATCTTTTTCGTAATGTCGTTGTACCTCGTTATTGTCAATACGCAAACTCAGGTAAGTTTTGTCGGAGATAACCAAATTCGACGATTGACCTTCCCTGATTGGCATCTGCCCTTCGTAACTGATATATCTCGTAATCATTGCTCCAACAAGAATTATTAAAAAAGCAAAATGAAAAAGCAAAACCGGTAATTTTTCCTTTCTCATCAACTTAAACCTAAATATGTTTCCTATAAAATTTAAGGCCAATAACACCTGCACAACTTCAAACCATAGAGTGTTATATACAACAGCTTTAGAAGCAATAGTTCCATAGTCGTTTTCCACAAAGGTAGCATAGCCCATAGCTACAGCGTAAACAGCTATTAATAAGGCCATTGTTTTCATGGAGAATAGCAGATTGGATATATATTTTAACATCTGAATTGTTTTAATTTTGATTCAGTCAAAAATATACAATTAGAAGGTGCCTGCAAACAAAATTATGGTAAAGAAAAACTATCTAATTATCAGATTGCCTTATAATTAAATAAATTGCTTTGAAGCACATATCGATGTATATATATGAAATGGTTCTTTTAAAGATAAATAGCTCTTAAATTTTTACTATTTTTAGCAATGAATATTCGAATAAAATTATGGATACAAACCCTGAAAAATACGGATTATCAAAAAGAACAAAATTAGAATTGATAGACGAAAATACTATTGCAATAGTAAAACTCATCAAGAGCAGAATTATTCAAAAGGATGCAAAGAAAATTATTGAGATGAGTGAAAAGATAAAATCGGTAAAGCAAAATACCGGGGTTGCTTTAATTTGTACTGAGAATATTTGTTCTAAATCGAAGGCACTGCTAAAGGATAATGGTATTGAGATTGTTTTTAGGGAGATTTGAAAAAATTAAGCCGCTAATTCGCTGATAAAAATTTCGCTAACGCTCATTAAAAAAATACGAATGTCAGCCAGCAGACTGTAGTCAGGGAGGTATCTGTTGATGGTTTCTGCTAATTTTCAACAGATTTCTCCATGCGCTATTGCTTAGTCGAAATGACGGAGCATGAACGATCTCACTTCACACACTCATAAACAACAAATTTATCAAGCTCTCCTAAGATTTCTACACTCGAAAAGATTTTTTCCAGATGAACTCTATAGTTCAGGTGTAAATTTGCTACTAATTGAAATCTTCCATTATTCTTAAGAACACGATGTACTCCTTTAAATAACTCAAGTGATATTTCAATATTATTCTCAAACTCAAAATGAAAAGGAGGATTCGAAACTACCAAATCAAAATAATCATTTTCAAATATACCGAGACTATCACTGTGGTGAAAATGCGTGTTTTCGTTCTCTAAATTTAGCTTTGAAGATTCAACTGCAAGAAATGAATCATCAACTAAATGAAGTTCACAATCTTTGCATTTACTTCTTAAATCATAGCCTAAAACTCCGTTTCCGGATGCTAAATCCAAAAGTTTGTTATCGCCATCGTTTATTGAAATATAATTTATAAAATATTGACTGGCGTAATCAATATTCTTTGCAGAAAAAACGCCTAAATACTGTTTAAAATCTTTCTCAGAGTTATATGTAATCACATTCAGTAAAGATTGATCTTTTATCTCTTTCTTATTTTTCAACATCAGTAATCTCGACTTTTTCCAGGCCAAACTCTGTTCAACTGATTCAAAAAACTCATTTGCAATATTCAATATTGTTTTATTAAAATTCTTTGTCATAAATGAACAAATAACCTCTCCTTCCGAACTTAGATGTTTGTGAATTTGATTTAAATACAATCTAAACAGATCGGTTGATTTTGGAATCTTAATAAGTCCGAAATCAATCCTATCGGACAACTCACTCAATGGTGAAACAATCTTTACTGTATTAATGTCTATTTCATTTGCCTCGAAATTCTTAATAAAAGCTTTTTCCTGACTCTTATAATCTACAATAGATGTAGCTAATTCAGAACTTAAAATAGTGGATAAAAACCCAAATTTATCATTACTGACTACCAAAGATTTGTCTGAAATATTTTTTTCACTCAAATATTTTAAAACATACTCATCTCCGGCATTCCAGGCTTTTAATGATTTATTATCTGTATGTGGGTATCTTTCAATATTAAATTGTTTCCCCTTATGTATAAAATTCATCAACTACAATTTTTGCAAAGCTAAGAATAAACCGTACATACTAAGCTTCTGGATCCTCCATTATTTCTAAATTCACATATATAAATACCCTGCCAGATTCCTAAATTCAAACTATTGTTACTAATCGGAATCTGAACAGAATTTCCTATCAAAGATGCTTTTATATGTGCCGGCATATCGTCTTTACCTTCTAAAGTATGAGTATAGAATGGCTCATTCTCCCGAATAACTGAATTTAGAGAACTCTCAAAATCCGTCAATACCGAAGGATCGGCATTTTCGTTAATAGTGATACCTGCAGAAGTATGCTTACAAAAAACATGTAATATTCCACTGGCAGGTAATTTCCCTAAATTCCTTTCAATTTCACCGGTGATAATATGAAAACCTCTTTTAAAAGGAGGTAGATCTATTTCAACCTGTTGTATCATTCTACTCTACTTTAATCATATTTATTAAGTTGTGAACTTTATAATCGAACCAGTCTCCAAACATATCTATTGTACGTCCGTGGGGCCATTTTTCAACCTCCAGACTCCATGTTTCAAGCTCATTCTTAAAAATTGATCCGAAATGTTCATCTATATAGTCTTCAATTTCATCTTCATAACTATCAAGAGAAAGTAAATATATATTAGTTTCACTGGTTAAAACATCATACTCTGTTGCAAGCAGATCCATTTCTTTTTCGATCCCATTCAACCATTCGAGAAACAATTTTTTGGGAATAATTTCCAGCGCTACTGCTACAGGTCCTTCGTGCTCTACATAATTTTCCATAAACTAGATTTTTTACTAATGCAAATTACGATTTATTACTTTTTTAAAGGCTGAGTATTCGAAAAATTTTAGATAAATTCACTGATAAATATTAAAAAAAAAATCCTCCAATTATGTTAAAAACATAATTGGAGGAAAATATTATTTAATTCTATCAACTATTTTTTTGGGCTTTCTTCCTTAATCCATCCCATTCTTTCTGCTAAAATTCCACCCATCCAGTATGGAATAACGGAAATTAAAAAAGTCAGGAGCCAGAACCCTATCATTGCTATCGTCAAGAAAAGCATAAAGCCAAGAAACATCATAGTTTTTATAATTTTTGTGATTATGTTCAAATATATATATAATTTCTATAAATATGACTTTTTTACATATTTTTTGATGATTAAAATCAAAATATCTAACCCATAAAAAAGTCCGTAAAAATACGGACTCTTAACTATTTTATCCAGCTATTGTTTAAACACCAAGTTCTTTTACAATACGCTCTATTTTTTCGCTCTGCACTTTTTCTTTAGCATCAAATTCTTCAATACTTTGAAGATCTGTTTTCACACTGATATAGAATTTAATCTTAGGCTCAGTTCCCGAAGGACGTGCTGCAATTTTAGTTCCATCTTCGGTATACAGAATAATTACATTACTCTGAGGAATTGAAATAGCAGTTTTTTCACCACTCACTAAATCAGTTGAAATTGAATTTCCATAATCCTCTACCCTCACAACTTTTGAACCATCGATAGTTGCCGGTGGATTTTGACGGAAATCAACCATCATCTGAGCTATCTCCTCTGCTCCTGATATTCCTTTTTTCACTAAGGCAATAAGGTGTTCTTTAAAGTAACCTGTTTTAGTATATACTTTAAGTAATTCTTCATAAAAACTGCTTCCTTTGGCTTTTGCCCAGGCACCTATTTCGGCAGCCAATAATGTTGAAGTCACCGAATCCTTATCCCTTACAAAATCACCTACCATAAATCCAAAACTCTCTTCTCCTCCACCAACAAAGGCTTGTTTACCTTCGGCTTCGCGAATCATATTGGCTATCCATTTAAATCCTGTCAGACCTACTTTACACTCAATTCCATATAGTTTTGCGATATCGAAGAATATATCGGAAGTAACAATTGTTGATCCTATAAATTCATTACCTGTAAGTTTTCCGGCTTCTTTCCAACGCTCCAATAAATACATTGTCAGCACAGTGTTTGCCTGGTTTCCATTCAGCAACTTCATATTACCTTCAAGATCGCGAACTGCAATACCAATTCTATCTCCATCGGGATCAGTTCCAATTACCATGTCGGCTCCTTTTTCCTCAGCTAACTTAGTAGCCATCTCCAAAGCTTCAGGTTCTTCGGGATTTGGAGATTTCACCGTTGGGAACATACCACTTGGTATCATTTGCTCTTCAACTGTATAAACACTTTTGAATCCTGCCTTTTCCAGAGTTGGAATTACACCTACGTGTGATGTTCCGTGAATTGGAGTAAATACAAGTTTAAAATCATCATACCCTTCGTTGGAATACTGACCATTTTCAACACATGCATCAACAAAAGCCTTATCTACTTCCTCTCCGATAATCTCGATTAAATCTTCATTTTCAGGATCAAATTTTATCTCTTCTACCTTTACATTTTGTACTTCAGAAATAATTCCCTTATCATGCGGAGGAACAACCTGTGAACCGTCTTCCCAATAAACCTTATAACCGTTATATTCGGGCGGATTATGAGATGCTGTAAGTACTATTCCGCTTTGACAACCCAAATGACGTACGGCAAATGAAAGTTCAGGAGTTGGCCTGAACGAATCGAATAAGAATACTTTAATTCCATTAGCTGCAAGTACTCTGGCTACAATCTTCGAATAAACATCACTGTTGTTTCTCACATCGAAAGCAATGGCAACTTTAATTTCACCGCTAAACTGTTGAAGTAAATAGTTTGCTAAACCCTGAGTTGCTGCTCCTAGGGTATATTTATTCATTCGGTTTGTTCCGGCTCCCATAACCCCTCTCATTCCACCGGTTCCAAACTCAAGATCTTTATAAAATGCTTCTATCAATAATTCAGACTTGTTATCAATCATATCCTGAACCTCTTCCCTTGTGTTAGCATCATAACTGTCAGACAACCACAAATTAGCTCTGTCTAAAATTTTTTGATCCACCTTTGTACTCATATCTGTTTTCTGTTTTTTTCAAAAAAAGTGAACACAAATTTAATGCTATTATTAAAACTAGCATTAACAGAACATCAAAAAAAAGTGATTTTGTAAAATTAAAGACTCTTGTTCAATACTTTAGTTTTAATTTCCCGCAATGTTCTAGAAAGGCTGTATGCTGGCAAGGCTGGAATAATCTTTAATAACTTCGGGATTTCCCTTATATAAAACTCTTCCTGCACCACTCATCCTTACCTTCAAAAAATCTTTGGCATATACTTTTGAATCAATGGCTCCGGTAATGTCCAGATAAACATTTTCGCAGAAATAATCTAAAGAATTAAATTCTCCAAATCCGCTCAAAACAGCATTCAATGAATGTGAATTGCCTGAAATTGTAACGTTATTGTTTCCGACTAAATCTAAACGAAGACTATTAGTGTGAATATCAAGATCTACATTACACGAGCCTCTGCTGTTGAGAGTGAAGTGTTTTCGTGAAAGAATATTAGAAGTAGAAAAATCAATTTTTCCGTTTAACTGTACTTCATCAAGCTTTTTCACTGTGATATATATACTTGTTTCCCGGCTGTTTAAAACCTGATTAAGGTTTTTTATATAAAGAACATCTCCGCTTATATCCGTGCTTACATTATCCAGCAAATTATCATCCATTTTAAGCGATAACTCACTCCTCTTACCCTGCCTTATCACAATATTGTAATTGCCGGCAATATTTAACTTGGAAAATTCTGTTATCGGTCGTGTTTCCGTAGTTACTATTCCACTACCCTCAATTCCATTTACCCTACATTCGCTAAATGAAGCAATAAAAACAGTTAGAATAACGAACCTGACTATTAATAAAGTAACTTTTCTAATCATTCTCGGGAATATATATTCTTGTTACAAAGTTTAGGTTTTACGTCGTAACACTCTCTTAATTAATTGTTAAAAGATAAAATTAAGAATGATTTTCAGTATGAAATTAATTTTATTTTTCTGTATCTTTGGCTTATTAAAGGTTTTAATTAGATTTAATTAAAATTACAATTTTAGTTACCTAAATATTCAATTGTATAAAAAATTGTAAATAATTTAGCACTTCTAAAATTTCGAATAAAATCATTAACAATTTATCTAATTATTTTTGAGTTATGGCAATGTTTATTAACGAGGACTGTATAGCATGTGATGCATGTGTATCAGAATGTCCTAACACTGCAATCTATTCTCCTGACGAGGAGTGGTCATATGCTGACGGAACAAGCATGAGTGGTGAAGTTACTTTAGCTAACGGAAACACAGTTGACGCTGACGAAATGAATGAGGCTCAATCTGATGAATTCACTTTCATCGTTGCTGACAAATGTACTGAATGTAAAGGATTCAACGACGAACCGGCTTGTGTTGACGTATGTCCAACAGATTCTATCCAAATAATGGAAGATTTAGCAGAAGACGAAGCTACTTTGTTGAAGAAAAAAGAAATCTTACACGGATAATCAATTCCGACAAAGAGATAAGGAACTCATCACATTTATGTGGTGAGTTTTTTTTTGCTCTACCCATACAATCTCATGCTAGTTAAGCTAATATTTTTTCGTAATTTTGCCGAAATTTTGTGATAAAAATATTGAGAGTTACACAGATGAAGAAAAACATAAAGAATAGCGCCTTAAGTCCTGAAAAATATATCAAAACAAAAGCGCGTACTTTAGACATAAAAAACTGTTACATCAGCGAAAACTGGAAAAGTGCCGGTTTAGCTACCATCATAGTTTCGAGGCAACACAAAAACTCGAATGTAACGCATGCACTTTATCAGATAGATTTACTGGCTGAGGGAGTTGTAAATACCTTCTTTGAATTCAACTTAGGAGGAGAAAACTACGACAAGGTTATTAAATACTATATCAAAGAACAAAATTTGATTGAGTGCAGTTACGATTTGGCACATCAGGTAATTTATGAAGCTTATTTTTTTGCAGAAGAATTTAAATTAAAAGCCCATAAGGATTTTGCAATTACAAAATTCTTACTTGAGCCGGAAGATTATGAACCTGCCGAGGAATATGATTTCGAAATTGGCGAAGACAACAAACCTCTGGTAATTGTTTCTACCGATAACAACAAAAAAGATCTTATAGCTAAACTCAAAAAAAATGTAGGCGAATCGAACTTTAAAGTTATCAATATAGAGGATTTAGATAAGGAAGATCACGATCACAGTCATGAGCATGAACATGATCATCACCATCATAACGAAAGCGATGAAAATTCATTTGACCTTCCGGATTTTGCAAAACCGACAGATGTTCTGAATAAGGAAAATATCGACAATTGGACCGAACAGGACTGGCAGGATTTTGAAGATGGTAAAGTAGAAGTATCGGCAAAAACAACATTGCAGATAATTGATTTTATGTATGACTCTCATTTTCCAAATGAAAAAAGCGATATCATAGATAAAAATAACCTTGACATTAATAAGCTCAATATTTCAATAAAGCCAATAGAAGAAAACAACTTCTTTAAGAATGATGATATTGAAAAAGAAATAAAATCTGTTTTCGTTGAAATGCTCGAAAAGCCTTCGGAAAAACATATTGAGTATTTTGAAAAAATGATAAAGGACTATCCCAAAAATCCACAACTGTACAGTTATTTATCGAATACGTATATTAAACTAGGACGAATCGATTTATCTGATAAATGGACAGAGATAGCTTTTAATAAATTTCCTGATTATTTATTCGGACAGATTTCTTTTGCCCAAACATTACTTCAAAAGGGTGAATATGATAAAGTGCCTGAAGTATTTCACAAAAAAACAGACTTAAAAAGATTATTGCCCGAAAGAAAACAATTTCACATGCTCGAAGTAGTTAACTACTACTCTATTATGTGTCTGTATTTCACCACTCAAAAAGACATTGCTTCGGCAAATATATATTGGAATAAACTTAAAGAACTAGACGAAAGAGAAGAAGAATTAGTTCTACTAGCAGAAAATGAATTAATGGTGGCAAAAGCCAAAATATTAAAGGGAGCATAAAATGGGAAGAAGAAGAGATAAAAACAAGATACTGGAAAATATAACATTAACCGATGCAGGCGCCAAAGGAAAAGCTGTCGGGCATGCCGAAGACGGTCGCGTGGTTTTTGTAACCGGTGCTATTCCGGGAGATGTTATCGATGCCAGAGTAACAAAAAAACGTAAAGCGTATTACGAGGCTACTCCCGTGAAAATTCACAGCTATTCCGACAAACGCACAGAAGCAAAATGCGAACATTTCGGTACTTGTGGTGGTTGTAAATGGCAAAATATGGATTATAAGTATCAACTTGAATTCAAACAGAATGAAGTTGTAAATAATTTAACCAGAATTGGCCATATAGAATTGCCTGAAGTAACTCCGATATCAGGTTCAAAAGAACAATATTTCTACCGAAACAAAATGGAATTCTCTTTCTCCGATACACGATGGATGACTCTTGAAGAAATTCAAGGAGGAGAAGATATTCAGGATCGTAACGCGTGTGGTTTTCATATTCCGGGACGTTGGGATAAAATTCTCGACGTGAAAAACTGTTACCTTCAGGAAGATCCTTCAAACGAAATAAGACTGGAGACTAAAAAATATGCCGAAGAAAATAATTATGAATTCTTTAACCCATATCAACAAACGGGCTTCTTAAGAACAATGATGGTTAGAACTTCTTCTACTGGCGACATTATGGTTGTAATACAGTTTGCAAAGGAAGATGTAGAAAAAAGAGAAGCCATACTTAATCATTTGATCGAAAAATTCCCAAACATCACTTCGTTAATGTATACAATCAATTCGAAAGGAAATGATTCAATGTACGACCTTGATATAATAGCTTACAAAGGTGAAGACCATATTTTTGAGGAAATGGAAGGATTGAGATTCAAGATCGGTCCAAAATCATTCTATCAAACCAATTCGAAACAGGCCTATGAATTATATAAAATAGCAAGAGACTTTGCCGGTTTAAAAGGAGATGAACTTGTTTATGATTTATATACCGGAACAGGTACTATTGCCCAGTTTGTTGCAAAAAAAGCAAAAAAGGTAATCGGTGTTGAAGCTGTACCTGATGCCATAACCGATGCAAAACTCAATGCACAAATTAATGGTATCGACAATACAGTTTTTTATGCCGGTGATATGAAGGATGTATTCAATGACGAATTTATAAAGGAGAATGGAAGACCTGACATCATCATTACTGACCCGCCGAGAGATGGAATGCATAAAAATGTAGTAAAGAAAATTTTAGAGATATCAGCTCCTAAAATAGTTTATGTAAGTTGTAATTCTGCCACACAGGCACGTGATTTGGCAATGATGGATGAAATGTACAAGGTTACAAAAATACAGCCGGTTGACATGTTCCCACAAACTCATCATGTAGAAAATGTTGTTTTATTAGAGAAGAGATAAGTATATTCGTCAGCATTTTTTTTACATTTGACCATGATTAAAAAATTAAGCATTTTTTTTATAATTCTTACATCCACTTTATTTATAAGTGGGTGTGAGTCTACAGGTATATGTGTGGATCCTGTTACTCCGAACTTGATGATCGGATTTACTTCGTACAATAACCTTGAAAATGAAGAAATTGTTTCTCCACCTTCAGGACTGTTAATATATGGTTACAAAGACGGGAAAGATATGCTTGGCAACCCCGAAAGCGAAGAATACCCTGAATACATATATCCTGATATGCGTCAGGCAAATGAAAATAAGTTAATTCCGTTAATTTTTGATGTAAACAAAGACAACCTGACTTATATTTTTGAATTTGTAACAGATGAAGAAACAAAAATTCACGATACAATAAGTCTGAGCTACAAGAGAAAACAAATCTTTATTAACCAAAATTGCGGATATAAGTCAACTTTTTACGAAGTGAAAATTGAAAGTTTTACTAAGAATGCAATAGAAGAAGCTACTTTACTTACTCAAACAATTGAATATGATACAGAAAAACATATCAATATCCTTCTTAAATAAAAAGTTTCTGACGGCTGTATTCCTGTTGTTTACTGTGTTTTCTTATTCTCAGGAAAACACTGACAACAAAAATACTGAGAGCTCTAAACCAACAGTAGCCAGCGATACAATTCCTTATAAATATGGATTGCGTTTGGGAATAGACTTGAAAGGTCCTATATCAACCTTACTCAATTCTGATAATGAACTAATAAAAGCTACAGCTGATGCAAGAATCTATAAAAATTATTTCGTAGCTGCCGAAATGGGGTATGAAAAGAATATATATGAATCTGTTAACTTAAACTATACAACATCCGGATATTTTTTAACTGTTGGTGCCGATTACGATTTCTTGGGTTATACTCCCGGTAGAAATGACGTTATGGCATTTGGAATCAGATATGGAATTTCAAGGTTTGAACAAACGGTTGATGAATACCAAATTCAAAATGCTTATTGGAACAATGACACTTATACCGGAAGCTTAGATTCGCAGGTTGGATATGCGCACTGGGCAAATTTCAGATTAGGTTTAAAAGTTGAGGTACTGAAAAACTTATACCTGGGAACATCCGTTGGAGTAAACTTTCTTTTTACTGACTCAAAATTAGATAACTTTAGCAATCTGTACATTCCTGGTTTTGGAAAAAACAGAAATAATGTATCATGGGTTTTTAATTATACTGTTATGTACCTAATACCATTCAACTAAAAGTACTATGAAAAAATTAATCTATCTACTGGCTGTTATTACACTAACTGCATCGTGTAAAAAAAATGAAGGAGAAGAATGCCCTGATAAAAATGAAGATCTGGGCTTGATTTTTTCTGGTGTTGATTTTGGATCGTGTATATATAATCTAAATGAAAATAACTTTATTGTAAGAGACTCTGTCGAATACGTCCTGTTACAGGAAAAGATTAATGAAGGAAAAATAGGCGATGAAGAATGTACTTTCCCGGAAATAAATTTTGACGAATACAGCTTATTGGGCCAATATGCACAGGCATCGGGATGTACAGTAAACTTCAACAGAAATGTTGAGGTTGATTCAACTGCCAAACAAATTGATTATATTATTTCTCCTATTGGATGCGGAGAATGTGATATGCTTGGATTTAGCTACAATTTCGTACTTGTGTCTCCAAAAATCTCCGAAGATTATCAAATATTCTTTAATGGTAGCAGCAAACAGCCATAACATTTGACAATATTTTAAACACTTTTAATTGATTTAACTAAAACATGCCGATATTTTCACTATATTGGCTTACATTCTTCAATTAACTATCGGACAGTAATCGTTAGTACATAAAGAATCATCCCAAACACCTATCTAATTTATAATTTTTAGACCGTTTAACTATGTCGTTTTTTGCAAGTAATATTAAGTTATTAAGAAAAAGAAAGCACCTATCCCAAGATGCCGTTGCAAAACAACTTAAACTAACCAGGTCATCATTGAGCGGTTATGAAAACTCTACCGCACAGGCGCCTTATGATGTCTTGCTAAGCTTATCGGAATTCTACAATATTTCTGTTGATATTATCTTAAAAAAAGACCTTAAAAAGGTTCCCGCAAAAAGTCTTTCCCGAATGGAAATTAGCGGTAACTATGATATACACGGAAATAAATTACGAACTTTAGTTACAAGTTCAACAGATAATACGGAATCGAATGCCGAACTGGTTCCTATTCAGGCAATAGATGTTTATCACACTAATCTAAACGACCCTGAGTTTATTAAGGAATTACCCCTTATGAAGCTTCCGTTTTTATCGGACAATAAAAAATACAGAGCATTTCCAATAGCTGACAACTCTATGCCTCCGTTAGAAAAAGGAGCTTATATAGTGGGAGAGTTCTTCTCTGACTGGAGCAATATAGAGGAGGGAAAATATTATGTAATTGTAAGTGAAACAGAAGGAGTACAATTCAAACAGCTTTTCAGAAGCAATTCTGATATAAACAGCTTTCAACTATGTTCAAACGACCCTGTTTTTAATCCACTGAACATTAACATTTCTGACGTTAAAGAGATTTGGAAATTTGTCAGCTATATCAGTAAGTCGATAGATAACAAGACACATTCGCAGGATCATTTATTCTTCACTGTAAAAGAGTTACAGAGAAAGATAGACACAATAGAAAAACACTTAAAAATATAAAGAGATGCAATAAATATTGCACCTCTTTACCTTTTCTAAAATATTAACTACTTCTAAAATTTATATGCCAGTCCTAATATAATTTGAGAACCGCGGTTATCGAAATTTACTTCAGGGAATTCTTCTGCGGCGAGATTATGCTTTACAGCAAACTCATATCTTGCGTCAACTAAAATAGAGCCTAATTCAACTCCTACTCCAGCCTGACCTCCAATACTCATATTTTCTTTAACAACAATATCGATCGATTCTGAACTTAATTTAGAACCTAAATTCCATGAAGCTACAGGACCTCCATAAAGCCTTACCATTCCCAGCATTTTCCAACCTACAAGAACCGGTAGGTCAAATCTGTTTGTACTAAGAGTTGTGGTTTCAGAATTTAGAATATCACTAAGGGGATCATTTACCTTAACATTAAGCCTTGTAAAAGTTGGCTCAGCCTGAACATACAATCCTAAAATAGGTATTTTCATTCTTACAAAAGCTCCGGCATGAAAACCAAACGCATTTTCCGGATCCATAGCTTCAGATAATCCATTATCAGCATCAATATCAGCCAAATTATAATTCAGTCCTGCTTTTAATCCATATGCCATTTGTGCATTCGCGCTATTAAATGCAACAATCAGCACTGCAAAAAGTAAAATCTTCTTCATATTTAAGTTTTTAGTTTATTAGCTAATATAAAAACAATAACTATTCAATATTTAGCTCCCCTATAACTTTCTACCTTAATAATACTAATTCATTAGATTCTTCAAACAGACCTATAGCCCTAATAAATTAAGGGTTTTAATTATTTTATTGAATACCTTCAAAAAAAAGACTAAGAATACATCCTAATTTTATTGTAATATTTTCTTACTCCGACAGACCTAAATTAAGTATATGTGTATGCACAAAAAAAAGACCGGGAATAAACCCGGTCTTCAAATATCTCTAAATTAAATACTATTGTCTAATTACTTTTTCTTATTTGCCTGTTGCTTTTGAGCATCCTGCATCATCTGATTCATTTTCTGACTCCATTTTGATTTTGCCTTTGCAGGTTTCTTTTTGTTTTCCTGCATTTGAGCGTGAATCTTATCCTCATCAATAATATATTTCTTAATAATAAAAATCTGAATTATTGATATAAAGTTTGATAAGAAATAATAGTAACTCAACCCTGAAGCATAACTGTTAAACCAGAAAATCATCATTACCGGCATCAAATACATCATGTACTTCATATTTGGCATACCTGGTTGAGTTGGCTGATTCATTCCTGCCCCCGACATCATAGTATATACCATCAATGCAGCAGCCATTAATAAAGTAAATAGCGAAATATGATCGCCATAACCCCAAATATAAAATGGTAATTGAAGTATAGAATCATAAGATGATAAATCTTCAGCCCAAAGGAAAGATTCCTGTCTTAATTCTATAGCAGACGGGAAAAATCGGAACATTGCAAATAATATTGGCATCTGTAATAAAGCCGGTAAACATCCTGCCATTGGATTTACTCCCGCTTTTTTATACAGCTCCATTGTTGCCTGCTGCTTTTTCATAGCATCAGCATCTTTATTTTTCTCATTTAAAGCATCAATCTCCGGACGAATTACCCGCATTTTTGCACTCGAAAGGAAGTTCTTATAAGTAACAGGAGAAAGTATAAGTTTTACTATAAATGTAATTATCAAAATAATAATACCATAACTCAATCCAAATCCTTCAAGGAAGTTGAATAGTGGAATTACAAAAAATCGGTTTACCCAGCCAAATATCCCCCATCCTAATGGAATAAGCTCATCTAAGTTCTTTTTATACGAATTAAGTATACTGTACTTGTTTGGACCAATATACAGGTTCATATCGTAGTTTACAGCCCCGTTTACAATCTTCAACGGAATATTAGCCTGAAAACTTTTAACAAAGTCGTTTTGAATATGATTTACCTCATCTCTAAACTCTTCATGAGAATTCGAACTCAATGTAGCGCTTTCAAAATTCTTATCAGTAAGCAATACCATTGAGAAAAACTGTTGTTTAAAAGCGACCCACGAAACATCCGCTTCGGTTTCTTCATCACTTCCACCGGCACTTAGATAGTCAGTTTTTCCTCCTTCATACTCATAATCAAGAGTAGTGTACAAACTTTCGTTCTTGAAACTTTTTTCAGTACGGTTCGAATTTAAGTTCCAGTCAATAGCCACACTTTTATTGGCGTCAATAATATTTTCAAGACCTACTGTTCTTATGTTGAAATCCAACATATAATCATCGGGCTTTAGAGTATAAACATACTCTACATATTTACTTTCCGACACCTTGGCTTTCATCGACAATACCTGATTGTCGCCGTCCTTACTTAGGGAGGGAACAAAATACAAATCTGAAGTATTGAATACTCTGTTATTTTGAGTACTAAACTGAAGATTGAAATTACCGTTATTGTTATTTAAAAGATAAAGGTCTTCCTGCCCGTAAGTTTTATAGTCGTTCAGTTTAGCCTCTACTATCTGACCACCTTTATTAGAAACAGTAAGTTTCAAAACTCCGTTATCCATAACTGTTACAGCATCTTCAGTTGCACTTGACAATGATGCTGAATAGTAAAACTCCCCGTATTTCAACTTTAAACTTTCATCAACCTGAGCTGAATCTAAAACTATTTCCTGTTGAGTTTCTTCAGGAGTTGAAACAGAAGAAGGTTTTTCAACCTGTTCTGTATTCGATTTACTTTGTTTTTCTTCTTCAGAAGGTTCCTGAATGTACATAAAATACATTAGGATTGCTCCCATCAATATAAAACCAATCAGGGAGTTGATATCAAAATTCTTTTTTTCTTGCATTTAATTATTTTCTACGTGTTAGAATGCTCTATACTGGCTTTTACAAAATCTACGAAAAGTGGATGCGGACGCAACACAGTACTCTTATATTCCGGATGAAACTGTACTCCTACAAACCAAGGATGATCTTTTAATTCAACTATCTCAACCAGACCGGTATCAGGGTTAAATCCTGATGCTACCATACCGGCATCCTCATAATCTTTCTTATATTCATTATTGAATTCATAACGATGGCGGTGGCGTTCGGATATAAGTTTATCACTGTAAATATCTGAAGCTTTAGTTCCTTCTACTAATTCACAGCTCCATGCTCCAAGTCGCATTGTACCACCCATATCGGTAATATTCTTTTGGTCGTCCATAAGATTAATTACCGGACAGGCAGTCCCCTCTTCTATCTCTGTGGTATGTGCCGTTTCATACCCTAAAACATTTCTTCCAAATTCAATTACTGCCATCTGCATACCCAAACAAATACCAAAGAAAGGTACTTTATTTACACGTGCGTATTTTACAGCCAGAATCTTTCCTTCGATACCGCGCTCACCAAATCCGGGAGCTACCAAAATCCCATCTAATCCACCAAGTTTTTTCTCAACATTATCATGTGATAAACTACCAGAATGAATCCAACGAATATTTACTTTGGCCTCATTCGATGCACCGGCATGAATAAATGCCTCTGTAATCGACTTATATGAATCGTGTAGTTCTACATATTTCCCTACCAATCCTATTTCTATTTCCTGCTTTGGATTTTTAAAATGATCAACAAAAATATTCCAGTCTGTTAAGTCCGGTGTCTTTTTGTGGTCCAAGTGTAAATGATCCAGAACTACTTCATCAAGTTTCTCCGATCGCATTAAATTAGGCACATCGTATATTGTTGATGCATCTAAAGACTCTATCACAGCTTCTTTTCGAACATTACAAAATAAAGCCAATTTATCTTTTACTTCTTGTGGTATTTTGTATTCCGATCTACATACCAAAACATCAGGCTGTACTCCACTCGTCATCAAAGTTTTTACAGAGTGCTGAGTTGGTTTGGTTTTTAACTCACCTGTTGTAGCAAGATAAGGAATCAAAGTAAGGTGGATCACCATTGAATTTTCTTTACCTTCATCCCAAAGCATCTGACGAACAGACTCTACATATGGAAGAGATTCAATATCTCCAACAGTACCACCAATCTCGGTAATTACAATATCGTAATCTCCTGTATTTCCCAGAATACGAATACGATTTTTAATCTCATTTGTAATATGAGGGATAATTTGCACCGTTTTTCCTAAAAACTCACCTTTTCTCTCCTTATCAATTACCGACTGGTAAATTCTACCTGTAGTAACATTATTTGCCTGTGATGTAGGATTATTTAAAAATCGCTCATAGTGTCCTAAATCTAAATCCGTTTCGGCCCCATCATCTGTAACATAGCACTCTCCATGCTCATATGGGTTCAAAGTTCCGGGGTCAATATTAATATAAGGATCAAGCTTTTGAATGGTTACTCTATATCCTCTTGCTTGCAGCAAATTGGCCAAAGAAGCCGATATAATACCTTTTCCTAAAGAAGATGTAACACCGCCAGTTACAAAAACATATTTAGTTTTAGACATAACTATCTTTTTATTCTTAAAATTCGTGCAAAATTACAAACTATATATCAAAGTTCTGAGATTTTATTCTACTATTATTTATAGTTATTTTGGCGTGCCCCCTACACACTTTCACTCCGTTCCAGCATCCGGGGTCAGGCTTTCGGCTATATCTTTTTGTTTTCTCAAATAAACTTCCCCTAAACTAAAGATACCCCTGAACTCCGTTTCAAAAACAAAAAGGATGCCGCCTCTATCCTTCACGCTAAATATCAGTTAAATATATTATTTATTTTCAATATCAAAGCTAAATAATAACCCATCGTACCTAAATAAAACCTGCCTACTGCTAATTTAAACTTTTGTCATTTTTTACCCGAAATATTTTCCAGGCGAATTTTAGCTATAACCTCTCAAGTGTAAACACGCCACAAACCTCTTCACTGTCGAATGTTGATCCGACAAGCTTGTTCTCTGAAACTAAATGAAGTTCAAAATTATTGGGAATATAATCCACTACTCTTCCCTTTTCTTTTGCTTTTACCTCTATACTTTTCAGCAAAACTTTACCTTCTGTAATATCTCCTTTAACTTTTTCGAAAACTTCTATTTCATAATCATTTTCCACTTTTTCAGTAAATGAAAACTCTCCATAAACACTATCCTCAACCTGTATTAGTTTTACATTTCCAATTGATTCCCCAAATTCAAAATCCTCGCTGTATTTCCAATGTCCGGTTATATTCATAATTACTATTTATTCGAATATGTACTGTACTATTATTACTGAATATATTTCTAAACTAATTACGCAAATATATAAACAAATTAACCAGTTATAAAACTTTGTGCCTCTGTGGCTTTTCGCGAACACTAATCACGTAAAACCACAGAGGCACAAAGAAATATTTTGTATTTTATAAACTGTCTTCTATATTCTATCGATAATCGTAAACTGTCACTCCAAAAAGCAACTGATCTTTTTACTCTTTATTTAATGCTCCCTTTTTAATTGCTCCGGCTGCAAGTGCGACTCCTCCAAGTATCATTAGGCCTATATACAATTTATTATCAATAGGCGTTGCATTTTCACACCACGAGGGGGGATTTGGTTGATCACATGCTTTATCATTTCCACCTCCTTGATCTCTGGTTCCTCCTTTATTACCACTATTACCATTGTTACCACTTGGTTGAGCCACCAAAAAAATCGGCAACAGCATCATCGCAAATATTAACTTCCTTATCATATAGAGTACACTTTAACTTTAATTACCTGTATTGCAGACAGTTAAAGATACGTCTTTTTATCTAATATTGAAAAAAAAATACTACTTGCATAGGATATTTAATATAAAACTGCAGAAATTATCGTGTGGAAATATATCATTAATCAAGTGAATGGAACTTTGAATACATCCGGATTACTAATTAATAAACTATCTGCACATGCTCTTTTGACAAGGCATATACTAACAACTACAATTATTGTTTTTTTCTGAATTCTCCTTCTCTGCTAGCCCCAACTACAATTGCAACTCCTCCAAGAATCATTATTCCTATGTACAAGTAATTATCAATTGGTGCAGCATCCCCACACTGCGGTGGTGGATTGGGTGTATC
>JBDLJM010000043.1 GCA_039714315.1 Bacteroidota bacterium
GCTCATTACTCCATTTATTAATTTATACTTTGATCGCATATCTGTCTTATGAAAAAAGTGAATTGCATAAAAATATAATCATCTGCACTTAGCTATAAAATTCCTAATATTTATTATGCATATTTCATATATTAGCTATACAAAATCAACCGGAGAAATTAAATCATTTAAAATTGAAAATCAGGACAATTAGCAATTCATTCTTCCGAAGCATAATACTTATATGGTTTTTTGTTTCTTTCTCTAATATTGCTTACTCACAATTTTTTTACGGAGTACAACAAACTTTTGGTAAGAGCCGGGTTGTTTATAACAAATTTGACTGGAACTACTACAGGCTTCCTCAATACGATGTGTTTTTCTACCAAAGAGGCTCCAGGAATGCACAGTACGTAGTTACTAATGTTGATAAAGAACTTAAAGAGCTCTCGAAATTCTTCAAACTTAATTTTGATGAAAGGTTTCAGGTAATTTGCTACAACACTCTAACTGATTTAAAACAAAGTAATCTAAACGACAATTCAGATAAAAGCAACAACATCGGTGGGATAACCAGACTAAAAGGAAATAAAATATTTTTATACGGCACCGGAGATCACAATGATCTTAAAGTACAGCTGCGTGCAGGAATAACAGAGATGCTTCTCAATTATCTGATAACCGGAAGCAACTTTAAAAAAGGACTTGAAACATATAGAAACTTGTCACTGCCAAGTTGGTTTTCTGATGGCTTAGTACTTTATATGTCCTCTAAAAAAACACCTGAAATTGAGGCTAAAATCAGAGATGGTCTAGCTTCAGGATACTTAGACAACTTTTACTCCTATACTCCTGAGAATGCAAGGATTTTAGGTTATTCAATATGGGATTATCTTTCGCATAAATATGGCGAAAATATAATTCCAAGTGTTGTGTTTATGGCCTACCTGAACAGAGATGTAAAAGAAGGTTTTGAGTCTGTTCTGGGAGTAAACTATAAACAGGTAAAAGAAGACTGGCTAAAATATTATTCCGATTTTTATAGTTTAGACCTTTCAAAAGACCTAAGCGACCTGAACAGTGAAGTGGCCAAATCGAGAAATGAAGAACAAATATTTCAGCTAAGCCTGTCAAAAGATCTGAAAAGAGCGGCTTATGCAACAAATATATTAGGGCAGTACCACGTATATCTTCTTGATATAACTGAGAAGAAAAAGAAGAAAATATTTTCGGGAGGATATAGAATTCCGCAAAACGAAGATTTAAGCTACCCGCTTATTCAATGGCATCCTGATGGAAAAAATCTTGCTATTGCCATGGAAAACAAAGGAACTGTATTCCTGTTTATGTATAATATTGAAAATGATGAAAGCTACAATCGGCCATTTGGTGTAGTTGATAAAATAAATAGTTTATCATTCTCTGAAACCGGCGATAAATTGGTATTTTCAGCTGTTAGGGATGGATACTCCGACATATATGTTTACCACCTGAGAACTCAGGTTCTGGAAAACCTAACTAAAGACAGTTTCGACGACATAGAACCTATATTTATTAACAACGATAAAGAAATTGTATTTAGTTCCAACAGGTATTCAGATACAATTACTCAAAGTAAAAGATTTGCAGTTGGACGAAAATACAAAGATTTGTATGTATACAACTTAAAAAATAAATCAACCATTCTAAAAAGAGCAACAGAAACTGATTACGTCAGCGAAATAAATCCTCAGGCAATTAGTGACAATGAAGTATCGTATTTGGTTTTTGACGATAACTTCATCCAAAACAAGTACGCGTTCGAAATGGATAGTATTGTAAGCCACGTTGATACAATTGTTCACTACAGAAGTACTTTCGACAATTATAAATTATCAGATTCTGAATCCATATTAAATCACGTGAATTCTAAAGAGTTAGATGCCTATGCTCAGATTACTTTTCACGATGGAAAATATAGAATTCAATACATCGAGGGCTTGGAAGATTCGGCTAATTACAGAAAGAAAATGCATCAATACGAATTAGCCAATGCAAAGCCTAAGTTCAAGGATGATATTTCAGAAGTGAAAATAGAGTTTGCCCAATACCCTATAGATTTAAATGACTACGTATTTGAAGATGAAATATACAGAATGTACGGTGCCTATGGAAAACTTGGAAAAACATATAACTTTAAAAGCAATCCCGATAGCTTATATCCATATATGGAAGTTATTGATCGTAAAAAATTCGATCGATTTAAGCGCCTGTACAGAAATATATACTTTGCCACAGAACTTACTACACAAATAGACCAATCGAATGATAATCTCGATTATCAGATATTTACCGGAGGACCGGTATTTATGAATGCAGGTTTTAACGGTTTATTTGAAGTAACTTTAGCGGATGTCTTTAACAACTACTCAATAACAGGAGGATTTAGAACTAACTTCCAACCGGTTTCAGGACTTTCATTAAGCCCTAATAGCGAATTTAAACTACAATTTGACGATAGAAATAAACGATGGAATAAATCGTATTTATTTTATAGAAGAAGTGTTTTTTCAGAAGCATATATTCCTACAATAGACAATGAAAATTACACAGGCATCAAAGTTGTTACAAACAAATTTCAATATAAATTAACTTACCCGATAACTCCTGTGTCATCGGTTTCAGGATCCATTGCATATAGAAGAGACAAACAAATAATTTTATCAAAAAATGATTTATCATTAGCTTTCCCTTTAACATATCAAAACTATACAACACTTAGGTTTGACCACACATATGATAACACTATAAATTATTCCGTAAATTTATACAGGGGTATAAGAACAAAAACATTTATAGAACTGTATAAAGGCCTTGATGGCGGCCAAAATACAATGATAAATATTGGTATTGATGCAAGACACTATGCAAGAGTACACAGAAATATTATATGGGCCAACAGAATTGCAATTGGTACATCATTAGGTTCGGAAAGACTTGCATACTACTTAGGAGGAGTCGACAATAGTTTTAATCCCGGATTTGACTATTCTCTACGGCCTTCACCAAACATTAATTACGGTTTTCAAACCTTAATGACTAATATGCGTGGCTTTAAGCAGAATGTACGACACGGGACAAGTTTCTTCCTTGCTAATACAGAATTAAGAATCCCGGCAATTCAATACTTTTTTGAAGCGCCATTAAACTGGAGTATTTTACGACATTTTCAGGTAGTACCGTTCTTTGATACAGGTACTGCATGGACAGGTTTATCGCCTTGGTCGAAAGAAAACTCTCTTAACAGTGAAGTGATAGAAAACGGGCCGATAAAAATCACTTTAGACAGACAAAAAGACCCTATTGTTTTTGGTTACGGAGTTGGTCTTAGAACACAAATTTTTGGATATTTTATTAGAGCCGATTGGGCATGGGGTGTGGATACGGGTGTCAAACTCCCACGAATATTTTATTTTTCACTAAACTTAGATTTCTGATGGATTATATGAGCTTAATATGGCTAATTATAATCGGACTTATAGCCGGTGTTGTTAGCGGATTGGTAGGTGTTGGAGGAGGAATAATAATCGTTCCAATGCTTATTTTTATCCTTGGTTTTTCACAATTTGATGCTCAGGGAACAAGTATAGCCGCTATGCTCCCTCCAATAGGTATTACTGCAGTAATAGGATATTACAACGAAGGCTACATCAATTGGAAATATGCTGCTATAATTGCACTAACTTTCATGATCGGAGGGTATTTTGGATCGAAAATTGCACTTAGCATTGATCCTAAAATAATTCAAAAAGTATTTGGAATTCTAATGGCTATTGTAGCTTTTAAAATGATTTTTAAGTAGTATAGACTAGCTAAAATAATTCTTAACCTTTTGGGCAAAAGATAATTTCTCTTCATCAAAATAACCATAACCATAGCTATATCCATAACCGGATAGAGAGACAAAATCGTTGAGCACAAAAACTATATTCTCGATCTCCTTACTTCTATATTTATCATCAATTGATTTTAGAATAGCCTTATCTGTGTAATTTTGACGTACTATGTAAATATTTGCATCAGAATACTGCATAAGTTGATATGCATCAGAAACAAGTCCGACAGGGGGACTATCTATAACAATATAATCATACTCTTTTTTAAGATCAAGCAGTAATTCATATAAGGAATCCTCCAGAAGTAATTCAGATGGATTCGGAGGTATGGGTCCAGATGAAATTATATCTAAATTATCGTATGAAGTAGATTGTATTATTTGATCATAAGAAACCTGCCCTATCAGAAAATTTGACAAGCCATTTTCGTTCGATAAACCAAAATCATTATAAATCTTTGGTTTCCTCAAATCAACCCCCATCAGCAGAGTCTTTTTACCACTCAAGGAAAGCACTGTGGCTAAATTAATTGAAGTAAAAGTTTTTCCTTCACTACCTACAGAGGAAGTAATCAAAATAGTTTTATTTCCCAATTCATTTCCTTTCCTCCTAAAGACAAACTGAAGACTTGAACGCAAGCTCCTGAACGATTCGGCAATTCCGGATTTACTGCTATTGGCTACAACCAAATTATTATCTAACTCACTATGTCCGATCATACCCAGAAGAGGTATTGAATATTTTCCTTCTATATCGCTAGGTGATTGAATCTTGTTATTAAAAAATTCAACTGATAAAATCAATAACAAAGGCAATAAGAATCCTACAACCAGTGAAATAACATAATTCATCATCGGATTTGGCGCCACCGGCCCCTGCCCTACATCTTTTGCAACATCCAACAGTTTTACATCAGACATATTAGCAGCCTTTACTATACCAGCTTCAGACCGTTTCTGGAGTAAAAAATTATACTGCTGTTCCGACAAATCATAAAAACGCTTAATATTTAACCATTTCTGCTCGCTACCAGGCAATTCTTGAATCTTGTCATTTATTTCTGCTAGTCTCTCTTCTAATTGTTCTTTTGAAATATTTGTTGTGGCAATCAGGTTATCTATATATTCGATCAAAGTATTTTTTAAAACCTCCAACTGTTTGTCATAATTATCCATCATAGGATTTAAGTCAGTATTAGCATAAGTTGCTTTGGTTTTCTCTATACTGAGCTGGGTAATTTGACTAACAAGATTTATCAATAGTACATCCTCAACCCCTACAACAGTGGGTGCTGTTATACCTGTATAACTATCATTACTTTCTATATAATCATTTAGATATGAATAGTAGCGTAATTGAAGATTTATGGAGGCTTTTAAGGCTTCTAATTCTGCAATCCGGGTGTATATTCGATTTGCTTCACTACTTACGTCCAAAAGTTTATTACTTTCTCTAAACTTTTGAAGTCTCTGTTCTGCATCTCTCAAAGTATCAGTAACTCCACTTAATTGCTTATCGATAAAACCAATAGTATTAGTTGCAACCCTGTTTTTCTCTTCCAATTCATACTGTTGAAAAACCTTAGTTGTTTCATTAAGGTAACGCACTATTTCACTTTTATTCTGACCTCGTAAACTAATCTGTAAAATTGAGGCATCTTTAGTTTTCTGCTTTATTTTAACATTCTGCATAAAACCTGAAACAACATTGTTGTAATTGCTAATCTGCAATTTATACTCGGTTTTATCCGAAAAGCTATCATCAATAAAATTCTTATTGAGCTTTACTCTGAAAAAAGGGGTTTCAAACCAATCATCAAATTTTACAATAAACACCTGCTCTTCAAACTCTCCCGAGGAATACTTAGGCTTATCATTCTGAAAATCGAATAAAGAATAAGAAATCATCTTAGGTATTCGTATAGAATACTCTTCATTATTTAAAACCTTAACAAATAAGGGACTGGAAATTATCTGATTATAATCTCTGTCTATTTCGGGGTAAAATGGTGCTTCATCATAGAGTTTTATCTCTTTAAAGTGCTCCATTCTATAAACTGATACATCTAATCCCAGATTTTTAACTACAGTTTCGTTATGAGTCCTGGATTTAAGAATACTTATTACAGTCTGAATTTTATCTGAAGCTCCTCCCCAATTAAACATCAACGATACACTTGATGACAAAAAAGGATTCTTTTCTTCCTTGATGGCAATTACAGTATCGAGTTCATATGTTGGAAGAGTAATATAGTTTTTCGCAAATGCCACCACCAACGAGACTGCTATGGCTATTACAAAATAATGCCAATAATCAACCAGCTTTAGGAGAATCCCTCTTAAATCGAAAAGTTCATCTCCTGTTTCTTCTATAAAATATTCTTCTCGTGACGACATCCGGATATTATCAGATATTATTTTCGTTTTAACAATCGACTAATCATTGACTTTTTTAGTCTCTCATCTTCTTCCTCATAATATCCATATCCGTAACCATAGCCATAGCCATAGCCATAGCCGTAACCATAACTTGAATCAGGAGTAAAATCGTTAAATACAATACTAAGGTGCTCGACAATTTTATTTTCGAACTTATCATTGATGAATTCCAGCACTTCTTTTTCAGTATAGTTTTGTCTTACCATAAACAGATTGGTATCACTTAAATGCATCAACTGGAATGCATCAGCAACCAAGCCTACAGGAGGTGTATCTAAAATAATGTATTCAAATTCCTTTTTCAGGTCATCGATTAATCTATCAAGACGTTGGTCAAGTAGCAATTCTGAGGGATTTGGAGGTACAGCTCCGGCAGAAATAATATATAAATTGTCTATAAATGTTTGTTGCAATATTTCTTCTTTAGTACCCTGACCAATTAAATAATTAGATAAACCAACAGTATTTTTTAATCCAAAATCATTGAAAATTTTTGGCTTACGCAAATCCATCCCAATTAACACAGTCTTACGACCTCCATTGGCCAATACAGTTGCCAAATTCATACTTGTAAAAGTTTTTCCTTCTCCTCCAATAGAAGAAGTTACCAGAATAACTTTTGATTCCTCAGCCTTTTTATCCTTTAAGATATACTGTAAATTAGCTCTAATGGCCCTAAACGATTCTGCAACAGATGTTTTAGGCTTATCATGAACTATAAGATTAGATTCAAGGTCGGAATGACCAATAACTCCTAAGATTGGAATACGTGTAAGTTTTTCAAGTTGTTTCCTGCTTACAATCTTCGTATTTAAGTAATCGAGAATTAAAATAATTCCAATAGGAATAATCATCCCCAGCAACAATGCAATAGCGTAAGTTAATTTAGTCTTAGGCTTAAGCGGGGCTCTATCGGTCATTGCATAATCAATAACCTTATTATCAGGAATATTACTTGCCTTTGCTATACCAGCCTCAGCACGTTTTTCCATCAAAAAAGTATATAAACCTTCATTAAGCTTAAATTTTCTCTCAATTCTAATATATGCACGTTCGGTTTTTGGCAGATTCATTACTCTACTCTCCAATTCTCCCAAACGTCTCTCTAAATCTTTAATTTTTAACTTTGAGCTGGATATAATGTTTGAAATATTCTCTTCTAAAAGTTTTTTGGTATAACTTATTTGATTATTAATTGCTGTTACCTGAGGGTTATTTTCACTTGCCGTAGCAAGTACTTCGGTTTTCTGCCCGTATAAATTAGTCAGGTTCATAATCATATTATTCAGTAAGGGATCAGCTACGCCCATTACAGAAGGCGCACTCATTTCTGAAAAATCTTCATTTTCAGATATATAATCATCTATAGACTTATAATATTCAAGGCTAAAATTCTCACGGGCAAGCTCATTTTCAACCTCCATAAATTGATCGAACAAACTCGACCCCTCTGAACTTAAATCAATAACTTTATTCTCTGACCTAAACTTCTGAAGTTGATTTTCTGTATAATTCAATGAATCCTGAATCCCAACAACCTGTCTATCAATAAAATCCATTGTATTGTCGGAAATGGCATTTTTTTGATCTAAACCATATTGAATATAAGTATCTGCAAAAGTATTAAGGAATACCTGATCTTTAATAGCCAATGCTCCGATCATACTTAAATTCATCCCGGATGACTCTTCTTCACTTGGAGCTATTTTAACAGCCTTATAATACCTGTTAGCAAGGGCGCTTTCAGTATGTAAAATGAATTTAAATTCATCAACTTCTTTATCTAATACATTAATTTTAAACTTATAAGAATTACCTTCTATCCATTCTCCTGTCTTATATACTCCTGAACGAAAATCTAAAGCTATATCTTCTATTCCTTGCTGCAACTTAAGGTTAAATATTCTAGGCATAACCTCTTCATCGTAATCCAACTCAACCTTAACTTTGTTTTTGCCTGATATTGAGACATCAAATAATACTCCAACAATTTGTGGATGTAAACTGTCAACTTCTACATTGAATTTAGCAGGCCTGTATATTTCTGATGATTTAAAACTACCCATTCTGTAATAGCTTATTCCAAAATCCAGCTTTTTTACAGTTCTTTCTACCTGGGAATAAGACTCTAATATAAGTTTCTCGTTAAAGAAATTAAGTCTCGGGTTTCCATAGCCCATGTTACTCATAATAGCAGCTGCTCCATAAGTATCTCCTCCATCTTCTTCGATCAACAAAGTCATCTCCGTTTTATACAAACGTGTAGAATACCTGTTAAACAAATACGCTCCGGCTAAGAAAACAATAACGGTAGCTACTATATATAGCCAATAATTAAATATCTTAAAGAATAACTCTCTAAGATCAATTGGCTCAAGTTGTGGTATATTGTTTTGATTACTCTCCATCTTCTAATCGGTCTATTATAATTTTGGCAAATTAGTTCGCAAATTGCTGCAGGTTAACAACAATTAGCAAGGTTGTTGAAACTAAGGTAAGCACTGACAACAAGGTTGTAAACCCTTCTGTTCCAATACCCCATGATTTTGCCTTCAACGGCTGGATGTTTATAACATCATTGGGCTGTACAAAATAATATGGTGAATTTATTACATTACGATCGGTAAGGTCAATATTAAAAATTTTCACACCATCAGGCATCTGTCTGATTATTTGAACATTATCACGTTTTCCTACCATAGTAATATCGCCGGCATAAGCAATTGCCTCAAATATATTAGCCTGATTTTGGTATATCACATATTTTCCCGGACGATTTATCTCTCCAACTATCGAATATCTGATTCCGGCTAACTGAACCTTTAAATAAACAGCATCTTCCTTAAAATATTTATAAAGTTCTTTTTCAATACTTGATTTTACCTGAGAAAGTGTTAACCCTTCTACATGAACCTGTCCAATAACCGGAAGCTCTACAAAACCTGTATTATCAACAGAATTTCCTTTAATATAAATAATTGCATCACTTATCTGAACTGTTCCCCGATCAACATAAGCATTAAAAATATTAGAAGCTTTTTCATCAAAAGACTTAATACTTATGTTTAAGATGTCATTTATCTGAATACGATATTCAGATCTTTGCAAGGGTTGATACCCTAACGAATCTAACTGCTGCTCACTTTTCTCCTGCAAATACGTAAGCTCCTTAGTTGACACACAGGAACTTAAGGCCACAACAACTGATAACAGAAGTAATATATATATTTTCATAAAATATTATTTTTAATGCAATAAGGTCAGCTACAAATATATTGTTTGTAAACAAATAAAGAAATGAACTCTATACTTTTTACCAAAATGTTATTAACACGTATCAGCCCCTATAATTAATAAATTAAGGGGCTAATCAATAAATATAAAGCGCTTTTACTCTTCGTTTTCTTCTATCTGTATCTCTGTTTCCTCTTCAACCGAAGATTCACTTTCTTCCTCCTGACCGGGTACTTTAATTTCAAATGTAACTCTACGATTTTGTTGATGCTGTTCAGAAGTACATTTTAAACATTCTCCACACTTAACCTTCAACTGAGACTTACCATATCCTTTCCAGGTTAATCTGTCAGGATGCACACCTTTTTGTATCAAATATTCAATTGTAGACTCTGCTCTCTTATCTGAAAGTTTGTAATTATACAACTCAGTTCCTATACAATCTGTATGAGCACCAATAAATACATTTATCTCCGGATATTCCTTCATGTAATAATAAAGCTGATCCAGAACCGGCTTAGACTCTTCGAGAATATTCCATTTATCAAATTCGAAATATATATTTTTTATTTCCTTGGCAGCTCCCGGTATTGGAGCACTATCAAACAAAGCTACAATATCTTTTCGGTTCGTCTTAGGAATTACCTTTGCAATAGAGTCCGGCTTATAACCTTCTTTTATAAAATAAGCCTTGTATTCTTTTCCTTTCTCCAAAACAATCGGCAATGTTCCTGCCGTATCCGTTAACCCGGTCATTGCAAGACTTTCATCATCTCCTACTACCTGATACAAATCAATCTTAACACTATCTACCGGCTCTAAATTAAATCTCGTTTTAGCAATTGCATTTACTGTGTCAGCAGGTGCCTTTTTATAATAGTAAATTCTATCGTAACCACTTGTATCATTTCTATTACTGGAGAAATAACCATCAGCTTTCAGTGAATTCATTATTAATCCAAAATCATCAACCGTTGAATTATATGGCTTCCCAAGATTTTCAGGCTTAGAAATTGATCCGTCTTCACCGATAAGCGATTCAAAAATATCTGATCCTCCATAATTCAAATGACCATAGGATGCAAAATATAGTTTATTTCCAAGTACAAACGGAAACATCTCATTTTGATCTGTATTCACTTTCGGTCCTAAATTTTCAGCAGTCGTCCATTTGTCTCCTTTTTTTACACTTCTGTAAAGATCATATCCTCCAACACCTCCTTTTCTGTTTGATGCAAAGTACAATGTATCTCCATTTTTAGTTAAGCTCGGATGAGCATTACTAAAATTATTATTATTGATTTTTAAATCCTTTCTCTTTTGAAACTCACCATTCTCAAACTTTGTACTGTATATTCTCAGGTTATTAACTCCTTCTTTACTGAGGTAATCGCCAGGAGATATTGATCTGTATTTTTTTCTATCTGAAGCATTACTTGTAAAATATAAAGTTGAATCTGTCTTATCGAAAAATGCTCCACCGTTAAAAAACTCATTATTATGAAAACCTACAAGTTTTTTAGAACTCTCAAAAATCTCTTCATCGGTTTCTGCATAAACTAAATTATAAAAAGGAGTTACTTCTCCGGAAAAGTCTGTCTTCGTTTCGGAATATAATAATCCATCTCCATAATATGCTACACCTAAGCTTCGATCGCCTATAGATACATCAGTATTAAAAACCTCAATTGGAGCCTCTTTTTTATTTGTTTCACTCCAATCAGACAGATTTTTATAATATTCTTTTAGATCTTCATCTCCCACCAAATTAGCATATTGAAAGAATTTCTCTTTCGCTTTTTCGTAATAACCTGCAATTCTTAAAACTGCCCCATAATTATAATAGTCTTCTTCACTAAGCTTGGTATTCATTCCAAATAGATTTTGATACCAATAAAGTGATTTTCTGTAATCAAAAATATTATAATTAGCTTCTGCAAGTCTTCTTGTAACGTGGGCTAAATCTTCACCTATATTCCTATCGGCTTCAGCCTCCTCGTAGTATGTTATTGACTCTGAAAAGTAATTAATTTCGAAGTACTCATCAGCCTTTTTTATAGATCTTCGCTGTCCTACAACTGTAATAGAGAACGAAAAGATTAGTAAAAATATATAAAGTTTTTTCATGCGAATATTTTTTTGTTAAGGTAAAATGCTATCCCTTTTAATTACCATTACTATTGGTATGAACTATAGTTCCTATAGAGATTTAATGTCATTAATCATTAAGAGTTAGAATCTAGGAATTACTATTGCAGATCCTTTTGGACTGCCTAATTGATATATTAACATAATTTCATGAGTACCTGAATTTGAGTTACTCAATTCATTTACGAAAGTTCCATACGCATAACCAAGTCTGAAATGATCTAAGAAACGGAAATTAGCCATAAAAGCCACCTCATTACTTGTACGATATGTAGCACCAATTCCTATAATTTTATCATATATAAACTGTGCATTAAAATCTGCCTGAAATTTTGCTGTTGCTCTATACCTTCCCAAAGTAGACAAATCTAAATCCCAATAATCGCCTACAGGAATTCTAACACCTGCATGCCCCATGTAATCAACTTCATTCCAGTCTAAATAATTCGTTCTATAACCGCTTGACTCTGTTTTATCTTCGGTAGTAGAAAAGAGATTAGACAATGCAGCTCCAACATAAACTCTATTTCTAAAATAATATAAGCCCAACCTCATATTCGGAGCAAAAAATGATTCTGTTCCGGTAGGTAAGGATGGGTCGTTAGCTATCCCGTATAATTCACTATAATCATTAACAATATAATCTCCCCCGGCACTAAGTCCCAAAGACAAATAGTCATTATCTGTTAACCTCAGCTTAAAAGCATAATTGATATTGAAGTCATACCTTTTTTCATATCCTCCCCCAATATCATCTCTTAAAATACTTGCTCCCAAAAAATTCACTTCGCCGATCGGGATTGTAGCATCAAGTCCCTGAACATTAGGAGTACCATTCATGCCTACCCATTGATTTCTGTAAAAAGCTGCTGCTGTGAAAGTTTCATAACTACCCATCGCAGCCGGGTTAATAAAAGGCTGATGTAACATATACTGTGTTAATCTACCTTTTAATGGTGCAATATTATGTTGAGTCTGCGCTTTTAATTCATGTTGTCCGAATATCATCGCCAACAAAAAAAATGTGATTATGTTAAATTTTTTCATTTTCATCGTGATTTAGGTTATCGAACTACAACTACATACCCGCTTTTTGTGGGTTGATTAGAAGACGTAAACTCGTAATAGTAAGTACCCGTCAATAAATCCCCGTTCTGGTTGGTTCCATTCCAGTTATTTTGGTAATTATCTGTTTCGAATACTGTTTGTCCCCATCGGTCGTATATTCTCATATGATTGTTTTCATATTTACTTAGACATGGTACTTCAAACACATCGTTGTAGCCATCGCCATTCGGAGTAATAACATTAGGTATTACACAATCACCGGAAGAAGTTATATTAATCTGTGCAATTGCTGTACAACCTTCAGCACTTTCAACTTCAACCTGAATTGTAGCATCACCTTCTATTTTCACATGAGCAGTAGCTTCAGTGGCTGACCCCCTAACGAATTCTACCGAACCGGAAACTGTAGTCCAATCATACGATTGTACAGTTCCACTTGTTACATTAGCGACAAGATCAAATTCATAACCATCGTCGACATTAACAGGACCATCTATGGAAACTATTAATTCTTCATTAATAGTAACATTCAAGGTTTTTGTATCAGTAACATTACCCTGCGCATCTTTTACAGTAAAAGTTACAACCGTAGTTTGTCCATAAGGATAAGTACCTGATGCATCACCTCCTCCTTCAGGGTTAAAATCGTTTGTAATAGTTCCACTTCCGCAGCTTTCAGTTAACTGAACTTCAGACAATGTAACTTCAGGTTCACACTGAGGTCCTACATCTTCAGGGAAAGTTGAGGCATCAATCTTCGGCGGATGCGCATCATTAACCGTAATTGTAAATGATTCCGAAACTGTGTTTCCGGCTTCATCAGTTACAGTATATGTAATAGTATTTATTCCTATCGGGAACGATCCTCCATTAATTGGAGTAAAACTAACTCCGTCCTTGTCTTCAGCAGTAACAATTACCTCAACATCAGAAGTACAATTATCACTTGCAGTAGGCTCTGTCCAGCTTGCAGATGATTCACAATCCGGATAACTGGTTTCTACAATTATATCGGCAGGCATACCTGTAATTACAGGTGCTTCTGTATCTGTTACTGTAACTGTATACTCAAAAGGTATAGGATTACCATTTGAATCTTCTACTCCATATGAAACCACCGATACCCCTACAGGGAAATTATATTCATTTGTAGATAAGGGGTCAAGATTAACAGGTACTCCGTCAACAGTTATTGTCAGCCCTGTAACACTTGCACAACCTTCATTAATATCCGGTTTTGTCAGATCAACCAATGCACTACAAACTCCTGCATCATTTTCTTTTTCAATATCTAAAGGATCAGGATTACTTATATCTGTTTCTATTACAACAGTTTTTATTACTTCGAACGAACCACAACCATTTCCCTGATCAGGAACAGAGTATTTAACTTCGTAGGTTGTACCTGCAACAGGTCTTATAATATCTCCTGAATTAGGATCTATAACCGTTGCATCAATTCTATCTGTCCATTCTGTTTGTCCCTGAATTCTAAAATCAAACTTTCCAAGACTAACATCTCCTGAATTAATAATTGGAGAGATTGTAACTCCTCCACAATTATTTGCCGGATAATCAAAATCAAGGGTTAAATCTTGCGTTTCGGTAACCGTATAAGGGAAAATCTCTGTATTCCCACTACAATTATCCGTTATTGAAATAAAATAATCCCCGGCGGGTACAGCTGTTGCATCTGTTACAAGTGTAGTTCCGTCAGATTCTAAAAATACTATCGGATCATATACATTAGGATCGTACCAGGCAGTTGTTGACTCTAAATTAAAAGTTTCTCCATAACATACTTCCGCTGTAGGAGGATTAATATTGTTAGGAATATCTGCCGGTGCTATTGTTACGTTAACAGTATAGTACCATGGATTTTCAACACATTTACCCTGTAAATCATATTTACCATTAACTAAATTAGGATTACCATTATCGGCCTGCTCTACCCAAACTCTATAAGTTCCAACTCCAACCGCTGAAGGATTAGATATAGGATCTCCGTTTACGTAAGTATACTTTACATTTACTATTTTCTTTAACTCAGGCTGATAAACAGGATCTTCTAAAGTTGGATTATAAGGTTCTCCCTTTGGATGCACATATGCTGTAGATGTTTTCAGGAAATCAGGTACTGTTGAAGTAATATCATACGAATTTGCAGGACAAATTTGCGCATTAACATCAGAAATAGTATCTATAACCACAAATGGAGCTGAAATATCAGCCGGCGGAGGACATGTTCCTCCCCATCCAAATATTCTCACAAGAGCAAATTGAGTATTCCCAGCTATAAAAAACAAACAACCATTTTTATCAAGTCCTAAACCTGTAACAGGTACATTTACATCATTTAATGGGAATTCTTCCTGAACTACTAACTTAATATCACTTAAATCAGACAAATCTAATTTAGCCTTATATATTTTTGATTTAACAAACCACTCTGATTTATCTGTATCTCCGGTATACTCTGAAGATGTAAAATAAAATTCCCAATCTTCACTTAAACTATGAGCCCCGTTTACTTTCGATGAAGCACTACCCGGATCCAGATATGTAAGCCAGTTATCATTCCAAATACCACCTTCTTCTTTATCTAAAGTAAGTCCGAAACCTTTAACGTAATTTTCGAAATCGCTATAAGTGTAACTATTTGGATTTTTAATAACCAAATCTCCAAGATCTACAATTAATGGATTGTTACTTTTATCAACTATCCTAATGGGGCGCGAATTCAATAAATTTCCAGGATCTGTATCAACATTTGTACTTGATGCAGGATTTACGGGTATTTGATCATCACCGGCCATTCTCAATACCTGAAGAGTTGGTATGAAGTATAACTCTCCCGGAAGGCTGTTACTGCTTCCGTCAAGTTTACTTCTCACATAAAATAAATTGCCATTATCGGAAAAAGCAGCCTGTGTTATTTGTGGATTTGTTTCCATACCTGCTGTTCCGGATGTTATCCCGTCAGCATTATCGTAACGGATTCGTCCACGCCACTGAGATGTGTGAAAATCAGGTGTACCCGGATCTTCAGGATCATAATTTATAAAAACATCATCAAATTCTACCTTCCCGTATTCAACAGTCGATAAGTTCGCAACTCTGGAAACTATTTCTTTATCCTCTGTAAACAAATTTACAATTACGTTATTATAAAATTTAAGCATGTGAACCGGATATTCGGCCACACCTCCACTATAAATAGGATCAATTCCAACCTCCAGGTCATCTCCTGCCCATGCTTTTAATATTTGCTCATTATTTCCATCCGGCATTTCAACATACATCCCATGGTTATTGTTTGCCACATAAATGTATTCTTTACCATCAACAATAAAACTATTGGTCATATCACTTTTATATGACGGACCGGTTTTCCATAATTCACTCGTTGCATTACTACCTTCCGGAGCAAAGAAAAACACTTCATAGCCCCGAGAGCCATAATCCAGATTTACTGTATATACGCCGGCCTCTACTTCTTTGCCGGTCTCTCCGGTGATACTAAGTTCTCCCGTAGTAGCGTCAATTGATACTCCTCTGCCTTCAGGTGTTACTGAAAATGTACCAACATTATTATACAATGCCGAATTCATGATATTTAATACAGAGTCGCGTGAATGATTATCCCATAACTCTAAAACATCTTCACGACAAACAAAATTTGTGGCCAAGTAAGGAATTTTAACAGAAGGACTTCCTTCCTGTTGTGTTTTAGACAATACCTTTATTCGCTCTGAAGGACTTAGCTTATATGGAAATATTGGAAGGTCCTGCCCAAAGGTATTTCCGGATGTCAGTAAGAATATTCCAACTAAATAAACAAGTAGTTTTCTTATCATATCATGAGTATTATTATGGATTTGAACAACTTAACTTTTAAAATTAATAAGCTGTCTAGTGTTTCAAAAATAGGTCAAAAGTATCTTAGACGCAAGCATTTTCCCTAAAAAAGAAAGATTTTACAGAAAATACTTGCAAATTATTAACACCTAAATATTAACTAAATACACTACATTCTTCGTCAAATTCTTGTAAATCACACAATTATACCCTTACTACTCGCGTAAGTTCTTTCTCACTTTTAAGATATGTTATAACTAAAAAAAAATACCCGGGAGCTAATTACCGGGTATATTCACTACTATTATTTTATTTATTCAAAAAAGCAATATCACCTTATCATCTCCACAAATTCCGGTTCACTGATAATTTTAACCTCTAACTTATTAGCTTTTTCCAGTTTACTCGGACCCATTTTTTCTCCTGCTACCAAAAAATCTGTCTTTTTTGATATTGAGGAGCTTATCTTACCTCCGTACTTCTCTATTTCCTTTTTTAAATCGTTTCTTGAATAATTTTCAAAAACACCTGATACAACAAAAGTCTTTCCCGATAACACATCAGAACTTCCATCAATTTCACTTTCGTCTATAACAAAATTTAAGCCATTAGCCTTTAGAACATTCAATATTTCAATATTTCTGTTATCATTAAAATACGAAATAACGCTTTCTGCAATTCTTTCCCCTATTTCATCAACTTGCACTAACTCTTCGAAAGTAGCATTACATATAGAGTCGATCGATTTAAAATACCTAGCAAGCTTCTTCGCTACCGTTTCACCTACATACCGTATCCCCAGAGCAAACAACACCTTTTCAAATTCAATATTTTTAGATGCTTCAATTCCTTCCAATAAATTGTTAACCGATTTTTCGGCCATCCTGTCTAAAGAAAGTAACTCCGTTTTTTTACTTTTCAGATCATACAGATCACCTATATTATGAATTAAGCCCACACTAAACAACAGATCTATTGTTTCTGCGCCCAAACCATCAATATCCATCGCTTTTCGCGAAATAAAATGCTCTATTTTACCTTTTATCTGCGGTGGACAATTATAAGAATTAAGACAATAATGTTGAGCTTCGTTTTCCTTACGTACCAACTCACTGCCGCACTCCGGACATGTCTCTATGTACTCTGTTTTAGAAGAATCAGTATGGCGCTTCGAAAAGTCAACTCCTATAATTTTTGGTATTATCTCCCCTCCTTTTTCAACAAATACAGTATCGCCAACCCTAATATCAAGTTTCTCTATTTGATCGGCATTATGAAGAGAAGCCCTTTTAACTACAGTACCTGCCAACTGAACAGCTTCCAGATTTGCAACAGGCGTTACAGCTCCGGTCCTTCCTACCTGATAAGTAATTTCCTTTAATACAGTAGATTTTTGCTCTGCCTTAAACTTATAGGCTATAGCCCATCGTGGAGCTTTAGCCGTGTAGCCTAACTCTTCCTGTTGTGAAAGAGAATTTACTTTTATTACTACACCATCCGTTTCATATTTTAGCTCATGTCGTTTTGTATCCCATTTTTCAATAAAACCTTTTACTCCTTCAATATTTTTAAACTTTTCTGAAATCTCAGGAACCTTGAACCCCATTGATCTGGCTTTTTCCAATGCATCAAACTGAGATTCAACGCTAATATCTTCCCCAACCAAAAAATACAACAAACACTCCAATGGTCGTCTGGCTACCTCTTTACTGTCCTGCATTTTTAAAGTTCCACTGGCCAAATTTCGGGGATTAGCATAAGGTTCTTCTCCATTTTTTATTCGCGAATTATTCAGTTTTTCAAAATCTTCATTTGGAAAAACTATTTCCCCTCGAATATCAAAGCTATCAGGATAATCTCCATGTAAAATTAAAGGTATAGATTTAATTGTCCGTATATTGGCGGTAACATCATCTCCCTGAAAGCCATCTCCCCTTGTGAGGGCCTGAGTGAGTTTTCCGTCCTCATAGCTAAGACTGATCGATGCCCCGTCATACTTCAGTTCACATACATACTCTATATCCTCATCCTCAACCAGTTTTTTTATTCTTTTCTCATAATCCTCCAACTCTTCATACGAATAAGAATTGTCTAAAGAATACATGCGATTTCTATGCTGGATAGTGTTGAATTTTTTCGTCACATATCCACCAACACGTTGTGTAGGCGAATTACTATCGGCAAACTCCGGATATTTCTCCTCCAAATCCTGAAGTTCCTTCAATTTCATATCAAATTCATAATCAGAAACTATAGGCTTATCCAGAATATAATAGTTATAATTATGCTGATGCAATTCTTCTCTTAACGCTTGTATTTTTGATTCTATGCTGTTCATTTTTTTGGTTACATGTTACTGATTGCTGGTTACCATCATGCTTTAAGCATCTTCATCATCCTGAAATTCCCCCTAAAATCTTTTCTCAACTCTATATTTACAAAACCTAAATCAGCTGCCATTTCTTTCATCGATTCAGATAGGTTCTGGTTTATCTCAAAATACAAACTTCCTTTATCTTTTAGGTTTGTTGAGGCATATTTCATTATCTGACGATAAAAAATCAAGGGATCATCATCTTCAACAAAAAGAGCCAAATGCGGTTCATAATCCATCACATTCGATTTCATTGAACTTTTTTCTCTATTCATAACATATGGCGGATTGCTAACTATTACATCAAATTCTTTTTCAGCAAAAGTCTCATCTGCAACGAGATTAAGAGCATCTGCCTTAACAAAATTGACCCCGTTATTTACCAGCATGTTATTTTCCCGGGCAACATCAAGAGCATCACTCGAGATATCAAGAGCCCAAACATCAGATTGGGTTTTATTATCTTTTAATGATATCGCTATACACCCGCTACCGGTTGCCACATCAAGAATATCTATTTGCTTATGCTCATAATCCATCAGAACCCAATCGAGTAACTCTTCTGTTTCGGGGCGTGGGATAAGTACATTTTCATTCACTATAAAGCTATGACCGTAAAAATAAGCCTTCCCTGTTATATATTGTATCGGCTCATGACCTTTTAATCTTTCACAATACGAATTAAACTTGTCAATTGCGAATTTAGGAGGTTCAAAATTAGGTTCCAGTGCAAATTCCAAACGACTAATCTCAAAAACAGCTTCCGACAACATCCAAAACTGGGTAATTAATTCATTTTTACTCTCGAAATGCTTATCGAATGCGTCTTCAAATATTTGTTTTATTTCACTTAATTTCATGTTTGTAATTTGCAGTGAATATAATGCTATTATATCTATTAACTACAATAATCACTATTAGTTTCGTCAATATTATCCTTCATCCACACTAGGCAATCCTTAAAGTTATCAAATAGTTGTGTATTAGGTATAAGGTCAGGAATAATATCTATATTTTCCAACATATACTTAGGCTGATTGTTTAAGCCCACTATTAGTATTTTTCGATTCGATTTACACAAATCTACCAGCATATCTTCCAGCACAAACAATCCCGACTGATCTAAATAGGACATATTTTCCATTCTTATAATAATTGCCGTAGACGTGTCGGGTATCTGGCGTGCAAGTTGCTGAAATTCACTTGCCGATCCAAAAAACAGTGGCCCTTTTATATGCTTAATAAAGGTTTTATCTTTTAAGTTTTCGGGCAAATCAATTTCATCGTCCCACTCTTCTTCCTTTCTGAGTGATACTATTCCAGAGTAATTTGCGGTCATATCACCAATATTTTTCATAAACATCAGCGACGAAATTACCATTCCAATACCTACTGCATAAACCAAATTCCACACCGACGACAACACCAATACCAACACAAGAACTCCGGCCTCCGGCAATGGCATTCCGGGTAAAGCTTTTAATCCTTTAAAATCCATTACTCCTATACCTACGGTAATAAGTATTCCTGCCAAAACAGCAGCAGGTATTTTAGATGCCAATGGTCCCAATGCCATTAAAACTATTAACAATAACACTCCGGAAGCCATTCCGGAAATACGAGTTTTACCACCTGCGTTAATATTAACAACAGTTCTTATAGTAGCACCTGCACCGGGTATTCCTCCAAAAATTGCAGACACCGCATTACCAATACCCTGACCAATAAGTTCCTTGTTTGGCTTGTGGCGGGTTCTAGTCATATTATCGGCTACAATTGAGGTAAGAAGTGAATCAATAGAACCTAATAATGCCAGGGTAAACGCACTAAACACAAAAGGCAACATATTGCTTATACTAAATCCTGTAAATATTTCGAAATTAGGAATAGGCAATCCAGAGGGTATTTGCTCAATGGTACGGTAATCGATATTAAAAGCAATAGCAACGCTTGTAGCAATTACCAAAGCAATTAATGTACTGGGTATAGTCTTAGCAATGCGTTTAAAACCATAAATCATAATAATTGTAGAAAGAGTTAATAAAAACTCCACTATACTAATATTTTTAATAGCCTGTGGTATAGTTTTTACTGAGCCCAATACACCTGAGGCATCTTTTGCTGCTAAATCTTTAGATTCGGCTAAAATATCATCTTCCGAAATATCGTCAGCTCTTTCGATAGTTTGTTTAAAATCGTCTAAAACCAGTATTCCTTCTCCGGCTTCTTCCCTTAGTATTTTATCAAGCAATATTTCCTCAGCCTGTGGTTTGAACTTCAGAACATAATCCATGTCCTCTTTTGGGTAATAGCCAACAGCCGGGAGTATTTGAGTAATAAGAATAATAACTCCAATTGCTGTCATAAAACCCGATACTACGGGGTAAGGCATGTATTTTATATAGCTTCCAATTCCAATTAGTCCAAAAGCTATTTGAAACAATGCAGCCATAACAAAAACGCTAAGTATAAGTGGTAAAGCCGAAGCAACATCGCCATCGAAAACACCAACAATATCGGCAATAATTACCATACTTACTGCTGTCATAGGAGCAGTAGGTCCCGAAATTTGAGTTTTTGTTCCACCAAATAACGAACCTAAAAAGCTAATGAATATAGCACCATATAATCCGGCATCGGGTCCAAGCCCCGAACTAACACCAAAGGCTAGTGCTAATGGTAACGCAACAACACCCGCAGTAATTCCTCCAAGTATATCACCCCGCAAATTAGAAAGATCGAACTTAAACAAGTTATTCATAATCAGTATTTTAATTGGTTTTTATATTTTAATTTAAACAAAACAAAATTTAAAAAAATATGTTTTCTTTTAACTGATAAACAATATTAAAAATCGATAGTTAAATAGAAAAAACTAAAGAGAATATTATTTTCAATAAAAATAAGAAAAAAGTTTTTGCATTTATAAAAAGCTATTATATTTGCACCCGCAATCAGGAAGACGTCCTGATACATATTGGAGAAGTGGCAGAGTGGTCGAATGCACTGGTCTTGAAAACCAGCGAGGGTCACACCTCCGGGGGTTCGAATCCCTCCTTCTCCGCCAAAAACAGCCGAACATCAGTAAACACTGATAGTTCGGCTGTTTCGTTTTAAAGACTGTGTCAAATCTGTGACACAGGAATTAA
>JBDLJM010000044.1 GCA_039714315.1 Bacteroidota bacterium
ACTGTCGACCCACATAACATTGAAATACTTTATCATAAGGCCTCCAAACAACACTGCTACCGATGTAAGTGTATCGGATAATAAATGAAGGTAAGCCGATCGTATATTCATATTATCTCTGGAGTCTTTGTGCAGAATTAACACACTCAAAAAATTAATTACCATGCCCCCTACTGCAAACCAAATTACTATATCGGCCTCTATTTCTATAGGCTGCGAAAATCGTTTAACAGCTTCAATTATCAGGAATACAGCCACTCCGATCAAGGTTGCAGAATTGATAAAAGCAGCGAAAATTTCGGCCCGCTTATATCCATAGGTTTTTGTTATGGTCGACTCCTTTGCAGTTAATCGATTAGCTATATAACTTATTAATAAGGAAATTACGTCACTAAAATTATGCAGGGCATCGGTCATTAGGGCAATACTTCCCGATATAAATCCACCAATAACCTGCGCAATCGTAATAATAACATTCAAAATTATTGATACCCCAATCTTCCAGCCTTTCAAATCACCATGATTGTGATGGTGGTGTGCATGACTTTCCATATTAGTATGTGAATGACTATGTCGCATTTTTTGAAAAAATTAGATCAATTATTATACTTTTACACTTTACAAAGCTAAAAATATATGTTCAAAAAAATAGATTTGGATAGCTGGAAGAGAAAAGCACAGTATGATTTGTTTCGCGACTATGAAAATCCGTTTTTTAATATAACAGCAAATGTTGATGTTACAAACCTAGTGAATTACTGCAAAAAAAATGATGAATCATTTTTCCTGAATTCTTTATATATAGGTGCAAAGGTGAATAACGAGATTGATGAATTCAGGATGAGAATTCGGGGGGATGATGTAATTATTTATGACAAAATAAACTTTGGAGCTCCGGTTTTACACAAGGATAATACTTTTACTTTCTGCTATTTTAATTACAGCAAAAACAGAGAAAAGTTCATAAAAGATGCCGAAAAAAGCGTTGAGGAGGAGCTTGCAAATCCAAATTTCAACCCGAGGCACGATGAGGATGACATCATACATTTTTCGGTTTTACCCTGGATAAACTTCACTTCTATAAAACACGCCAGACGTATTCCTGTAGATGATTCCATTCCTAAAATAGTTTATGGAAAATATACTGAGCTCAATTCGCATTATATTATGCCGATTTCCTTAGAAATTCATCACGCATTGCTGGATGGCTACCATGCGGGACTTTTTTATGAGAAGTGGCAACAAATAGAAAATAACTTTCAAAACATAATTGATGATAAAAATTAGACCGGCGGTTAAGGAAGACGCTAAACATATTCACAGACTTATTACCGAATTGGCTGTTTACGAGAAACTGGAGCACGAAATGGAGGCAACAATAGAGGAATTGGAGTCAAGTATTTTCGAAAAAGATCAGGCCAGTGTATTAATTGCAGAATACAACAATGAGGTTGTTGGATATGCACTCTATTTCCTGTCATATTCAACATTTTTAGCTAAAGCGGGAATATACCTTGAAGATCTGTATGTAGAAAAAATTCACCGTGGTAAGGGAATCGGAAAAAGACTTCTTTCGAGTCTGGCAAAAATAACCGTAGAAAATGGTTATGGAAGACTGGAATGGTCGGTATTAGACTGGAACAAGCCGGCTATTGACTTCTACAGGTCGATTGGAGCAGAATCGCTAGACGGATGGACAACTAACAGACTGACAGGTAATTATTTGAAAAAACTCGCTCTGATATAACGAAAAATCTTCGTATCTTAACAATAGGATTTTTTAAAGAAATTATTATGAAAAAAGTATTAGGTATTTTCATCGTCATATTAATGTTTGCATCTTGCGGAACTAATTCGAAGAACTCAAAAAACTCTGATAGCACCGATAAAAAAGATGTCCCGGTTGATATAATTGGAAAATATACAATACTAAAGCTCGACAGTCTGAATTTGAACGATTACGATTTTGGAAATAAAATCCCATTAATTGCATTCGACAATGAGAAAAAGACCTACTCTACAAATATTGGCTGTAATCAAATATCAGGGAAATACGAAATTGACCGTTCTGATATAAAAATGTACCTTGGAGTATCAACAATGATGGCTTGCCCCGATGATCTTGAAAAAAGATACATAAAGGCCCTATCGGAGGTTGACAATTTCATAATAGAAGACTTTCAGCTTAAACTTTATAAAAACGAAGATTTAAGGATAGTATTATTGCCAACAAAAAGGTAGTAAACAGAATTTAATAACTCTATCACTAAATTATACCAAATTAAAATCAAATTGGCATAATTATGAACCAAACACTATAATAAAAACAAATAAAATACTCGAAAAAACAGACTCTTACCTCTTGAATTACTGATACATACATGTTTTATCTTGGTTTTAAACTGTAATGAAAACACTATACGAAATGTTTTTTTACATGATTTTTATCATATTTTTGCTTATATTGCATTATCAAATTTAAATAATTCAGGCTTATGACAACGTTAACAAAAACCATTGTAGGTGCGGGCTCCGTAACTAAGAAGGAGAAAGTAAGAGAACTGCACACAAAGCTATTTAATACAACAGTATTAGAAGTTCAGGAACCATTCCCCGGATATTATCATGAAATTCCGGTAACTCAATCTATAAACTCTGTTTTCCTATTGGTACAAAACAGATTTTATCCTGAAAGTATATTAAGAGCAACTAATTTGGTAAAAGAATCATTAGACGTAAAATTTGATGCAGCTTATTCCAGAGTGAGTTTTGGTATAAACCGTGATACTCATATAGCTATTAGACTTATAGATCTGGAGAAATATGAAGATATCAAGGTAATTCAACAGGCATATTCAGATGCCGGAATTGAATTCGAACCTGAATTAAACCTTAACCTGTCAATGCCGGTAGTTATTAATATAAACCGGGTTTTCGCATTGACGGAATTAGCAGATGGCATTTATAAGAATGGAGAAAGGCCCGGAATGAGTTATATTATGTTGAAAAAAGGAGGTAATTGGGACTGGTTTGAAAAGCTTACAATAAAAGTAAAAAATAATTATCACCGAAGTAATTTCGATGCTGCCCATGGGGTTATCTATAAAAAAGGGGGGCTTATAGAAATGGTAAGAATTTTTGATGAGAAAATAACGACAGATGAACTTATAAGCTTAGGTAAGCTATATAATATGTATGCGTAAAAGTTATCTGATTGGGGAAGGATTCTAGTAACTCTTCCTCAATCTTATTTTTTGAACTTCCCGTTTAATTAACAGTAAGGCAGCTATCTCGTTAGAATCATAATTGGGATTTTCCTCATTCATTTTCATAAATCGCTCTGCAGGAACATCAATTCTATAGAGTAAATTCATATAGGTTTGAAAATCCTTTTCAATTAAATGACGGCATAACGAAGATGTCCAGGAAATTAGTTCCGTGAGATTTTCTGTTTCATCGGGTAAATAAGAAATTCCGGCCAGCTGTAAATCCTTTGTTATTTGGACTTTTAACTCTTCGTAACTTACATCAGTTCCACTCTTGATCAGAGCGTTTACTTCATTTATCACCCTATCAGACATCTCTTTTAATTAAATTCTCTGCAAACTTTAACAGCTCTTCTTTTTTCTCACTTTCTACATTTACCGAATTTAGAGAACTTATTGCTATTCGATAGTACTTTTCTATCTCCTCTTTCATATCAGAAACTACATCAAGACTAGTGAAAGTATCTCTAACCTCATTTATTTTATTCTCCTCTTCTTCGAAACTCAAATCTGTTGAAGAAAACAGTTTATCCAGTTTAGATTTTTGCTCTTCATTTGCCTTTAAAAATGCTTTTAGAGTAAGAAATGTTTTTTTGTTGGCAACTACATCGCCTCCAACTCTTTTTCCAAATTTTTCAGGATCGCCATACAGATCTAAATAATCGTCCTGAAGCTGAAATGCTATTCCCAGATTTTTCCCAAAATCGTATAGTAAATCGGCATCTTCTTTATTTGCCAAAGCTCCCAAAGCACCAATTTTCATAGCTGCTCCAAGTAATACAGATGTTTTAAGCCTAATCATTTCCAGATATTCGTCAATTGCAACATCATCACGACTTTCGAAATTCATATCCATCTGCTGCCCCTCACAAACCTCAATTGCCGTTTTGTTAAATAACGGAAAAATAGATTTAAGACTTTCGGCAGGAAGTTCCTCGAAATACTGATATGCCTTAATCAACATTGCATCTCCCGAGAGGATTCCTATGTTTTCATTCCACTTTTTGTGAACAGTTTTTTTACCTCTACGAAGTGGGGCCTCATCCATTATATCATCGTGAATAAGAGTGAAATTGTGAAACACTTCTACGGCTTTTGCCAAAGGCAATGCAGAATCAAAATCATCAGAAAACAAATTATACGACATCATCAACATCAACGGTCTAACCCGTTTTCCTCCTAGCGACAGTATATAATTTATAGGATCGTACAACTCATCAGGGTTTCCTGAAATTGTTGTTTTGTCAAAGTACTTATTTACTAATTCCGAAAAATTATCTAAACTCTGCATATATTATAATAAATTATTGAGAAACGCTTTTTAAGCAGGACGACAAAGTTAATGGAAGCAGAGTAATAAGCAAAGGAATTATTTATCATAGCTACTGCAGATAATTTTTAACTTCCTCCTTGCAATTATAACATTAACTTTTGTATCTTTATTTGGTATGTTAATACACTCTCACAATGGGATTAATAAGAATTAACGGAGCTAACTACGACAATATAGAAACCCTAGCAAAGCATTGTAAATGCGATGATATGGGTGGGAATCATTGCCCTAAAGCATTCTTAAAATTAAATGAAGAGGAGACAGATTTTCTATTCCAAAACAGACGAAAAATAACATATAATCCGGGTGAACTTATTATTAAACAGGATTCTCTTCCTACCCATATTATATGCATAGAATCGGGTTTCATAAAACAATACGTAGAAACAGAAGGCGGGAAAAATCTGATATTCAAAGTTCTTTCTTCACCAAATACAATCGGATTCTCTGATATTCTTACCCATTCTCCTTTTAAATATACTACTGCTGCGGTAACAAAAACCACTGTTTGTCTGATACCTGTGGATGATCTGATAAAGATTATGAAAAACAATCCTGCAGTTTCGATGGCTATTTTAGAATACACAAATGACATTAACCAGGAACTGATTCAGACTATTATTAACTACACCCAAAAAAACATGTACCAAAAGGTTGCTACCTTAATTCTTTTCCTCAAAAAAAACATGTTCAGCGACAAACTCTTTACCATTCCTTTTACCAGACAGGAACTGGCCGATATGTGTTCTATAACAAAGGAAAGTCTCATTAGGATATTGAAAGAATTTAAAGATTCGGAATATATCAGGGTGAATATTAATGAAATAGAAATTCTAAACGAAAGTGCTCTTGAAAAAATGAGCAAATAACATCAATACACAAATATTATACTACCGATAATTTTAAGGTTATATATCTAAAAAGTTATCCTGCTTCCCTATTGACATATATCAATAGGCTGCTATTATATATCAACGATTTTTACCGTAATATTAAATAAATTTATCTATGATAAAAAGTGAATAATAACTTTAAATAAATAGATAAAATGAAATCTTTTTTTTATTTTTTGACGATTCCTTTTATGGTGCTTTTTCTTAGTACATCGTGTACAAAAGAAGGACCTGAAGGACCTGCCGGAGAAGATGGAGTGGATGGAATAGACGGACTTAGCGGTACTACAGGATGTGTTCAGTGTCATGTTGAAAACGAAGACATGAAAATTAAATCATACGAGTGGGCCGAATCGAAACATGTTAATGGAGGGCACATGACGGGATACTACGCATCGCGAACAGGATGTACCGACTGCCACTCAAGTCAGGGATTCCAGCACGTAATATCAACCGGTGAATGGGATATGATAACACCCGAGAAACCTTTACCTGCCAACTGCTATACCTGCCACAAAATTCACGAAACCTACACTGCAGCCGATTGGTCACTAAGGAAAAACAGTGCAGTGAGTCTTTTGGCCAACGATTTGGAAACAGACCAGGGAACTTCCAATACCTGTGTACAGTGTCACCAATCACGTAAGGCAGAACCTTTAATAGACCTAAACGGTACTACAAAGGTTTCTATTACAACCTTCAGGTTTGGTCCCCACCATGGACCACAGGGAAACATGATGGCCGGAACAGGTAATACCGGAGCATATGAAATTCAGGGAAGCATGAATTATAAAGATTCCAAACACGTAACAGATGCCAACAGTAGTTGCGTATCGTGTCATATGGCCAGTGGAGAAGGAAGCGGAGGAAATATTGCATTAGGAGGACACAGTAACAATGTAGCCACCGGCAGTTGGGAAGACGATTCGAGAGTTGTAAATGTTAACGGTTGTTTAGATTGTCATACAGAAACTGATAATTCATCGATAACAGCTTTGGTGAAAGCCAGCAGAGAGTCAAATCAGGTTATAATAAACGAACTCAGGCAAAAATTATTTGACATGGGTTATATAGACGATCATGACTATGTTATTGCCAACGGTGAAAGGGCTTCTTCCGATAATCCACTTGAAATTTCACCTTTACATGCAGCAGCTGTTTACAACTTTAAATTTATTACAGAGGATAAAAGTATGTTAATACATAATCCTATGTACGCAAAAGCCCTAGTACAAAACTCTTTAGAGGCGTTAAATTAATTTAATGCCAAATTGTGAGAGAGAAGGTTACCCGTTTAAATGCGGGTAACCTTTGACTGATAACAATTTAATATAATTGAGGTGAAACATAAAATTATAAACTGATGACACGAGCATGACAAAATCAATTTATTTGCCCCGCCCCAAAAGGGGGTAAATTAATTTGTCAAACAGTATAATGAATGTTATGCGAGTTCCATCAGCCCGAAACATAAATTTATAGACTGATGAAAACAATTTTAAGATATGCTGTATGTATGACTTTCCTGTCATTATTCAGTAGTTCGTGTGTTTATAATGTTCCCGTTGAAGAAGAATTTGATCCCATTGAAGAAGAAATATATTTTTCTACAGATATTCAGTCAATATTTAATGATCAAAACTGTATTACGTGTCATAACGCAGACAACAAATCGGGAGATTTGGATTTGAGTGAAGGAAACTCATATTCCGAAATTACTTCTAAAGGCCTGATTGATGAAATCGATCCTGAAGAAAGTATAATATATTATTATCCTAATTACAATGGTAACCATTTCGAAAAATATACTGCACAACAGGGTAATATAATTTTAGCGTGGATAAAACAGGGAGCCAAAAACAACTAAAAAAACACAAAATGAAACTTAAATTATACATATTGATTCTAGGTGTTCTGTTGTGCTTTCCGTTGTTAAGTCAGGAAACGACAGATAAACCCATAGAAACGGAGACTGTTAAAGAGGATCGTCCGGTTAAAACGCCATGGAACAGTGGAATTTTAATGGGAGGACGCACATCAGTAGTGCCCGGCAAGGGTCTGCTTAGGTTTGATCTTACTCACAATTTTGGATCATTAAACAATGGACTTGACGATTTACTGGGAATTTATGCCAACGGTGCGAATATCAGAATGGGGTTGAACTATGTCCCTATCAGAAATTTACAACTGGGTGTAGGTCTGACAAAACATAATATAACAAGCGATTTTAACGCTACATGGACTATCCTGGAACAAACAAGAGAATACAGTATTCCTGTTTCTGTTACATTATTTGGAAATGTAGCAATTGACGGAAGAGGTAAAGAAGCTTTCGGAATTGAATATGAATTCGTGGACCGGTTATCGTATTACTCACAATTACTAATAGGTCATAAAGTATGTAAATATTTTTCTGTAGAAACCGGGCTGAGTTTTAGTCATATCAATAATCTTCCCGAACCGGTAAACCACGATGTATGGGGAGTAAACTTTGGGGCCAAAATAAGGTTAAAATCAACATTGTCTATTATTTTAAACACTGATATCCCGATACAGGCAGAAAACAACAACGAATATATTGATCCAAAATATTCAACAACAACTTTTCAGGGTGGTGTAGAAATAATTACTACCAGCCACGCATTCCAAATTTATATTGGAAACAATCCCTATATCCTTTCACAAAACACAATGATCAGAAACGATAACAATTTCGACAAAGACGGAATCAGGATTGGATTTATATTAACTAAACTATAACAGAACTTAATATATAAGACATGAAAACGATAAAAGGTTTAACAGGAATGATAGTAATACTAATTGGGTTAATGTCCTTCATTATTAATGATCAGGTAAGGGATCCATGGGAAATTCCTGATAAATACAAAAACATGGAAAATCCTTTTGCTACGGAGATGGATGATCTGGCGGAAGACGGTGCTGATATTTACGAAAAACACTGTACTTCCTGTCATGGAGACACAGGTGAAGGAGACGGAAGTAAAGCTGATAAACTAGATACTTTTCCCGGAGATTTTACTTCAGATGAGTTCAAGGAATATAATGATGGTGAACTTTATTTCATGTCGATAATAGGTCGGGACGAAATGCCGAATTACGAGAAAAAACTTCCTTCTGAAGAAGATAGATGGGCTGTAATAGCGTACATCAAAACATTTTAACTGATTTATCATTTAGGCTGGATTCTGCTGCGTAGTGAATAAGACAGTCTTCACCTCAAACCTGCATAATTATGGCTAATAATAAGGAACATAAGGACGAAAACAGACGAGATTTCTTAAAGAAAGGGTTGGCTTTGGGGGCAGTAGCTTTAATCGGTGGCAAATTAAATTCAAACATCAATAAAGAAGAAGAACAGTCAAAGGAAAAAATCAAAGTCCTTACACAGGATGGCGAACTTATTGAAATAGATAAACCGGAAAAATCGTGTTCCACATGTGCTCCTGCAAAAGGAGATGAAGCCCGTAAGGGTATTCCGGGCAGGAAATTCACAATGGTTATCGATCTGTCGAAATGTTCCAATGCCCGCAAGTGCATAGAAGCCTGTCAGCACGGTCATGATTTATTACCCCATCAGGAATTTATGACGGTAAGCCTTATCAAAGACAACAAATACTCCGAACCATATTGGTTTCCCAAATCATGTTATCACTGCGACAACCCTCCTTGTGTAAAAGTATGCCCTGTAGGCGCCACTTTTAAACGAACTGACGGAATAGTTCTGGTAGATGCGGATGCCTGCGTTGGATGTAAATTTTGTATTTCGGCATGCCCCTATTCCGCACGTATTTTTAACTGGGAAGACCGGGAAAGCTATCAGGATAACAGCGATGATTATTCTCCCGAAACAAGTTTACCTGCCCAGGTGGGAACAGTGAGCAAGTGCGATTTTTGCGCCGACCGATCCAGAGAAGGTAAACTTCCATATTGCGCCGAAAGCTGCCCAATGGGGGCTATTTATTTCGGAGACATTAACGAAGATACTATTACAAACGGAGAGGAAACACTGAGGTTCAAAAAAACCATTGCCGATAGAGGTGCATATCAGGAGATGAAACATCTGGGAACAGAACCAAATGTGTATTATCTGCCTCCTGTAAACAAAAGCTACCCTTACGAAAGAGGACTGGAAGACCTAAGTGAGGAGAAAAAAGAAATGTATTTGAAAAGTATAAAATCATAAACAATGGAAGACACTCATAAAACTCTTTTATTGAGATACGGTAAAAATCTGGAAAAGTCATCCAAATTATGGTACGGAGTTATTTTTATCATGGTATTGGTGGTTCTTGCAGGTTTTTATGCTCTTATACAACAAATAGTTCACGACCATATTGTTACCGGAATGCGCGACAACGTAGTATGGGGAGCTTATATCGTTAATTTTATTTTCCTACTCGGAATAAGTTATTCGGGAGCAATTATTTCGGGAGTGTTTCATCTTGGACGAATAGACTGGGGAAAACCCCTAATAAGAATAATTGAAATATTCACCTTTATTACTATTCTAATAGGACCTATTTACATTTTACTTTGCATCGGGCGATTAGACCGACTTCACTACCTCTTTATTCATGCAAGAATTCAATCGCCAATAACATGGGATTTAATTGCAGTAATTATCGACTTAATTGTAAGTGCGGTTTATCTATATATGACATTTATAAAGGATTTTTCGCTGATGGCCAAATATTCAGAGGAGCTTAATCTTTCGAAATGGCAGCGAAAAATTGCTTCATTCCTCTCACTGGGATATAAAGGTACCGAGAACCAGAAAAAAAGACTTAATAAAGCATTGGATATAATGGCCGCCCTAATAATTCCTACCGCAGTTGTAGCATACTCACTGCTCGCATGGCTTTTTGGAATGAATCTCAGAGAAGGGTGGAACGATAGTTTATTTGCTCCTTACTTTATTATTTCAGCTATTTATTCGGGCTTTGCAATGATAATTATAATGATGTGGATATACGACAAGTTTTTCGATGTTAAAGAAATAATTACCGACGGTCATTTCAATTTTATGGCCTACGGAATGTTTATTATGGCACTGATTTTCGGATATTTTACATTTTCTGATTATATAACCAGATGGTACAATACTACTCTTGCAACAAACGAATTAATTTCAAAATACCTGTCAACCGATTACTACGGAAATATCACTTATACAATGCTAATTATCACATCAATAATTCCTATTGTGGTTATAGCAGTTCCAATGTTAAGAAAAAAGATTGTTTATATGCTAACCGCCGTACTGGTACTAATAGGATTGTGGTTATTCAGATATCTGATAATTGTTCCGGTATTGGAAACTCCTTACCTGCCGGTAATAAGTACCGACCCTGCCGTGCTAAAATATTCAGCAACTTGGGTTGAATGGGTATTAGTAGGCGCAGGATTTGCCGGAGGAATAATCATCTATATGTTAATACTTAAAGTAATTCCAATCTTCCCTATTTCTGAATTAGAAGATAAGCACACTTTCAGATTATTTGGAAAATATTCTATTAAAGACCTGTTGCGTAATACCGGTTTTAAATAAAAAGATGTTTCTGTATGAAAACAATTATTAATAAATCGAGATATATAATCACCGCAGCACTTTTTATTTTATTCTCAGTGCAGTCATTTGGGCAATCTGATAAAATTAAAATAAAAAGTAAATTCTCCTATCGAAAACTAAATACCGGAGATAGAGAAATAAAAGCCACATTCAGATACCGTGACGATAAGGGTTCGCACCCTGTTCCAAATATTACAGTTGAATTCGGCGCAAAAAATGACTCTACAGAAATTAGTCTGGCAAAAATTGAAAGCGATAAAGAAGGTATTGCAGTACTTAGAATAGAAAATGGATTTAAAATTCCAATGAACAATGAAGGTAAAATGGAATTCCTGTTAAAATTTGAGGGGAACGACCGGTTTAAAAATCTAATTGATGATGTTTCAGTAATAGAATCATATTTGAAAACTGAACTCGACACCTCCAAAAATCAGAAAAAGGTTATTGCAACTTTAACTGACATAAATGGAAATCCTATCGAAAAGACCAAGGTTGGATTATATGTAAAAAGAATGCACAGTTTGCTGGATTTAGGCAAAGAAAAGACAAATGAGGTTGGAAAAGTAGAGTTAACGGTACCCGATGATATTGCAGGAAATAAAGATGGTGCAATAACATTAGTTACTATGGTTGACAAAGACAGAAAATACGGAAGTGTTATCGTAAAAGATGATGTGAAATGGGGTATCCCCACAAATTTCGTTGTCGATAAAGAGGAACGCAACCTATGGACCCAGGCTGCTCCTATTTGGATGCAGGTTGCCGTTTTTACAGTATTCTTAGTAATAATTTCATTCTTTATGGTGGCAATGTATAATATATACTTAATGGCAAAAGACAAATAAAAAACATATCGACAAAGGAAAAAATTTTAGTTTAATAACTCTCACAATTATCTAAAAATGAAACGTCTAAAGGATATCCTGTTTTCAATTGTAACAACTTCATTACTTCTGTTGGCAATTTGCTTCGTAATTGCATACGCAACATTTATTGAACACAATTTCGACACACAAACGGCAAAAGCACTCATATATAATTCCCAATGGTTCAATATGTTATCAGTACTGATAGTCATTAACCTGACAGGGAGTTTGTTTTATAACAAATTATTCAGCCGAAAAAAATGGAGTATATTACTGTTTCATTTGGCATTTATTATAATCATTATAGGTTCGGCTATTACAAGATTCTACTCCTACGAAGGTATTATGCACCTCCGCGAAAATCAAAAATCGAATCAAATACTATCAACCGACACCTACCTGACTGTTGATGTAAGCAATGGTGAGGAAAATAAACACTTTGAGAGTCGTAAAATAATGTCTCCATACGTTTATGTAAACTTCACAGAAAACATCACTGCCTTTGGCAATAAAATTAAAATTAGCGGAGTAGACTTTCATTCAAATGCACTTGAAGCAGCAATAAGATCTGAAAATGGTGTTCCGATAATTACTTTATTTATCCAAAATTCAAATGGCAGACAGGGACGTATTTTCATTAAGCAGGGAGAAATAACTCAAACCGACAGTCTCACTTTTTCATTTGAAAATAAGCTGCAAGGTGATATAAACTTCTCAATTTCCAACAGTGAGATTATTGTAAGTCCAAACGTAGATGTAGAATACTACAATATGTTTAAAAATAACCCTGAGTACCTGAAGTTAAACAATGGTGATACACTTTCGAAAAACAACATGCACTATGCAAAAGGGACAGTATTTAATTTAAAATCATTTATACCAAAAGCCGAGATAAAAACTTTTAACCTGGCCGGTAATGATCAACACAAATCAAACCTTAATGCCTTAATATGCGATGTTGATTTTAACGGGAATACCGAAAGGGTAACCCTATTGGAAAATCCAAAGGGACTCGGTATTGAAAAAACTTTGAATTACGGTGATACCAAAATTAAACTGAGTTTTAATAAGAAAAATATTGTACTTCCTTTCTATATTACACTAAATGATTTTATACTCGAAAAATACCTCGGTTCAAACAGTCCGGCGTCATACAAAAGTCTTGTTAAGGTAGAAGATGAAAAAGACAACACTAAATTTGAAGATGAGATATTCATGAATAATATACTCGATTATAAGGGCTACCGATTTTTTCAAAACTCATTCGACCAAGATGAACAGGGAAGCATACTTTCGGTTAACTTCGATTTTTACGGAACAACTGTTACCTACATAGGATATTTTTTAATGATTTTGGGAATAACATTCGCCATGTTTAACCGTAATTCAAGATTTATACAGCTAATTAAGAGAACATCCGGAGCACAAAGCCGCAGCAAAACACTAATGCTTTTCATCTTATTATTATCTTCATTAAGCACCGGTATTTACGGACAAACATTTACTAAACCGGAAGTTGACGAGTCAGCAGCAAATGAATTCGGAAAGGTTTTGGTAGTAGATTTAAAAGGAAGATTAAAGCCAATTAACACCCTTAGTTCGGAAATATTGAGAAAACTCGCCCGTAAGAATAGCTTCATGGAACTGAACTCCGATCAGGTATTACTCGATATGTCAATTAATCCCCAAAACTGGAAAAATGCACCGATATTGAAAGTATCTGATAAGAAGTTTAAGAAAACATTCAACATAAATAACGATTACACCAGCTATAACAAAATGATTAGTTATGGCAAAAACGGTGAGCTAATGCTCAACATCTTAGCCGAAGAAGCACAGGGGAAACCAGCATCAAAAAGAAATAAGTTTGATAAAGAAGTTATAAAAATGAATGAAAAGATGAATATCGCATTTATGATATTTAACAAGCAAATACTTAAGATAATTCCTCAAACAAATTGCCATGAATGCGAATGGCTGAGTTTAAAATCTCCGGAAAAGCCTGATTTTGCAAAGTCTTTTTCAGACACTTACAAAGAAGCACAACTATCGCGAAACTGGCTACCCGTAAAAAAATCGATAGGAGATTTGAAACAATACCAAATCAACAATAGTTCAAAAACTTTAGCCTCAAACCTTAAAATAAATCTTGAAATAATATATAACAGGATAAATCTTTTCCCCAAGCTGGCAATAATTTATTTATTACTGGGATTGTTCTTACTGGTTATTTCATTTTCAAAAATCATAAAAGGAAAAGAGCAACCTTTATTATTAGAAGGTATTCTGAAAATTTCAATCATTATAACTTTTTTGATACACATAAGTACATTTGCTATAAGATGGTATATATCGGGATACCCGCCAATGAGTAACGGTTATGAGACAATGTTATTCATTTCGCTTATTACGGTAGGAGGGGGAATAATTTTCAGCAAGAGATCTCAGATAACTTATGCTATTTCGTCATTATTGGCATCGGTACTTTTGATGGTAGCCAGCTTAAGCTGGTTCGACCCTGAAATCACTAATCAGGCTCCGGTTTTAAAATCGGTTTGGCTTGTAATACATGTTGCAATAATAACAATGAGTTATGGATTTTTTGGTATTGCCGCCCTACTGGGTATCTTTAACTTAAACCTGTATATCTTTTCGAATAACAAAAACCAACGCGCTCTTAAAAGTACCATTTCTGAATTATCTGTAATAATTGAAATAGCCACAATAACAGGGCTGTATTTTATGACCATAGGTACTTTTCTCGGAGCAATTTGGGCCAACGAATCATGGGGAAGATATTGGGGCTGGGATCCAAAAGAAGCCTGGGCATTAATAACTGTCTTTGTATACGCAATTGTAGTTCATATGCGAAACACAAAGTATTTTAAAGGCGAATATGCAATAAGTATCGCTTCTATTTTGGCATTTAGCTCGGTATTAATGACATATTTCGGAGTTAACTATTTTCTGTCAGGAATGCATTCCTATGCCGGAAGCGGTCCTGCAGAGATTCCAAATTGGATCTATTATGGAATAACTGCAATAGTTGTACTGATATTTATGTCGTATACTAGAATGAAGTCGATAGAGGTGGAAGAAAAGATAAAAGATAAAGCGACAAAGGAGCATCAGCGAGCTAAAAGATAAAAGAAAAAAGATACCTGCCTGCGTGACTCAGTCAGGCAGGAAAGATAGAAGAGAAAAGATAGAAGCCTGCCGCTCTGCGTGGATAAAAGATAAAAATACTCTTAGCGCCTTTGTTAGAGCATTAATTTAGTGTGTATTTTATTCTATTTCACCACAGCTATCAGTAAACCCCCATTCCCGGTACGTAATTATTGTCTCCGTAAAGCTCGTCCGCTTTATTTGTTGGGATAGATTTTTGTAAACCGAAATCTGAATTTATTATATCAATAATTTTATACAAATAGTTTTTCTTATCAAAACTATTTCTGAAATTATAGTTAACTCCGGCTTTTACAGTAAATTCAAATTACAGATGAGATAAAACTATATCGAAGCACGTGAAATTACTCCAAAAAAAACTCTGAATACAGATATGCATCCAGAGTTATATTATAATATAAAGTAATAATATTTACTTTTTATATTTTTTTGCTATTGCAATAGATTCGCGCATAAGTTCTTCGATCTTTGCCAAATCGAACTCACCGTGCTCTTTTTTAGCCATAAGCTGAGATCCCATACCAACACAAAACGCACCAGCCTGGAACCACTCTTTCAAGTTGTCTTCTTCAGGTTTAACACCACCTGTAGGCATAATATTTGTGAATGGTTTTGGTGCTGTTGCAGCCTTGATAAAATCAGGACCTCCAACTTGCGATGCCGGGAAAATTTTAACAACCTCTGCTCCTAATTCCTCAGCGTGAGATATCTCACTTAAAGAACCACAACCCGGCATCCACGAAATTTTACGACGGTTACAAACCTTCGCCATATCAGGATTCATTACCGGAGAAACAACGAAGTTCGTTCCCATTTGAATATACATACCTGCAGTTACAGCTTCTTCTACCGAACCTATTCCCATTATCATTCCAGGTAATTCATCTACAGCGTATTTTACTAATTCAGCAAATACTTCCTGTGCGAAATCTCCACGGTTAGTGAATTCGAATAAACGAGCTCCACCGTCGTAACAAGCTTTTACTACCTGCTTTGCTACTTCAACATCTTTGTGATAAAATACAGGTACTATCCCTGTTTCTTTTGCAGCTACTGCCACATCTATTCTTGAAAATTGTGCCATTTCTTTTCTGGTTACTGGTTTCTGGTTTCACTTAACTTTTAACTTCAATTAGGTTACTTGTTTTTACACAAACTAGTAAGTACAACCACTTTTGCCTTTATCCTTTAAACTTTTAGCTCGCTGGCACCCCTTTTTTCAAAGGTTGCTCGCTGAACCTCCTACGTCGGTTTGCCTTTATCCTTTAAACTTTTTCCTTTTGCCTTTTTCCTTTATTATCTAGCTACACGACCTGAAGCATCACCTCCCATAAGTTTTTCAACCTCATCAACAGTAACCAGGTTAAAGTCACCTTTGATTGTGTGTTTCAAACATGATGCAGCTACAGCAAAATCAAGAGCTTTCTGGTCATCATTAGGATAAGTGATAAGTCCGTAAACCAATCCTCCCATAAATGAATCTCCACCACCTACACGGTCAACGATGTGAGTGATATCGTATTTGTTTGACGATTCGAATAATGTTTCACCATCGTAAAGAACACCTTCCCAGGTATTGTGGTTAGCGTTGATAGACCCTCTAAGAGTAGTAATTACTTTCTTTACTTTAGGGTATGTTGACATAATTTGTTTAGAAACCGACAGGTAAGCTTTTCCTTCTACATGTCCTCCTGTTACGTCAACACCTTCAGGAGAAATGTGCAACGACATTTCAGCATCTTCTTCGTTTCCTAAAACAATATCAGTAAGAGCAACCAACTCCGGCATTACTTCGTGAGATTTTTTACCCCACTTCCAAAGTTTAGCACGGTAATTAAGATCACAAGAAACAGTAACACCCATTTCTTTAGCTACTTCCAATGCTTCTAATAATGCTTTGTAAGCACCTTCAGATAATGCAGGAGTAATACCTGTCCAGTGGAACCACTGAGCATCGGCAAAAACTTCTTTCCAGTTTACCATACCAGGCTCAATCTCAGCAATAGCAGAATTTGCACGGTCGTAAACAACTTTAGATCCACGAGATACAGCACCGGTTTCTAAGAAATAGATCCCTACTCTATCGCCACCTTCAACTATGTTGTCAACTCCAACATTATACATGCGAAGTCTTTTAATAGCAGCATCACCAATATCATTTTTAGGTAAACGTGTTACGAACTCAGCATTTAATCCGTAGTTTGCCAACGATACAGCAACGTTTGATTCTCCACCACCATACGTAGCTTCAAACTCATTTGCCTGATGGAAACGTAAATATCCAGGAGTTGCCAAACGCAACATAATCTCTCCAAAAGTAACTATCTTCTTACCCATAATATTTATATCTTATTATATTCTAAAATTATTTAATGTGTGTGTTGCCATATGAACATAATTATTCAAATGCTATTCTATTTAATTACAATTGGCGAATTAAGCTCTTTTGCATCCTTTACCAACATATTTTCGAAACCTTGTGCTGTTTTAAATTCATCATCACTTAGCTCCCAACCTGTTGCAAACTGGAACGAAAATGCTCTTGTTCCTTTATTAATTACAGTGTAGAAAGTGTGTGAAATTGGGCTACTCCCATCAATAGAACGACCTGTTCCTTTATTAGGTGCCTCTACCACTTTATTTAAATCAGAAGAATTTAAAATCAAACCTAAGCCCATTAATTTTTGCAACTCGGTTTGATCTCCATGTGTGTAAACTAATGTTTTTACACCCTCTTCAAGTTTAGTATACTTTTTATCTTTTAGAGCAATATTTGTAATCCCCGTTACCAAAGAAATATCTTTTACATCTTTTCCCGAAATTACAACATCACTTTGATACCAGTATTTACCTTTTAGTATTGTAATAGTTTGTGTCAAACTATAAGACTCTCCTTTTACTTCCCAACCATCATATACCAACTGCAGAATAGCTCTCGTTGGGCCTTCTGCTAAAATTTCCATTGTAGCTTTTTGGGTATCGCCAAGTCTGAATAATTCACCATCTTTAACCATTGCTAGAGCTCCGGCTCCCAAAGAATTTCCTACTTTAAGAACATCAACCCCCCAAGGTTGAATTTCGTGGTAAGAAGGAGTGTTTGGTAATCCAACAGAATCCATTACCATTTCTGAAGTAGTTTTTCCCCAGATATCTTTTCCGTTTCGTTTGTCCCAATATGAACGATAACCTACCTTATCATTTTCCCACGAAATACCTTCCATTTGGTACAAAACAGGAACCGAACCCGGCAGGTGATTAGGATCGCGAACTTCTTCTTTTACATCATCATAAATACCATCAAAATCGGCATCTCTACCCAATCTGATATTTGTATAATGTTTGAAATCTTCAATTTTTTCACTTGTAGTATTTACTACAATATTTTTTTCTTCGTTTGCTTTGAAGTCAACTTCTAAAGCGTATTCTCCCTCTCCGTTAATTACATCGTATTGAAAAGGTATTGCATCACCATTCTGAGATTCGAAATACACATTTGCACCTTCTTTTACTTCACCTAAAAGATCATTAATTTTTTTTGCAGGCACAATTACAATTTCTCCTAATCTATCTACTTCCAATTTATTTTGAAGTACAATATTTTTTTGCTCAACCGCTTTATCAGTCTCAGAACAAGAAGACATTAACATCAGGCTTAAACTTAATAAGGATAAAACCTTTTTGAAATTCATATCTAATATTTATAAATAATTAAAAAAAAACCGACAAAGATCAACTGAAATGAGGAAAATAGTGAAAAATGCCGGTTGGATAAAAAAGTAAATATCTATATTATTCGCCTATTGGCTTACCAATAGTTGCTAATATTCCACCATCAACATAAACGATTTGTCCGTTTACGAAATCACTGGCTTTAGAAGCCAGGAAAACTGCAGTACCAGCTAAATCTTCAGGATTACCCCAACGTGCTGCAGGAGTACGATTGATTATAAAATCGTTGAATGGGTGCCCTTCAACACGGATAGGAGCTGTTTGCGTAGTTGCAAAATAACCAGGTCCGATTCCATTAGTTTGAATATTGTGTTTACCCCACTCAGTAGCCATATTTTTTGTAAGCATCTTAAGACCACCTTTTGCAGCTGCATAGGCAGAAACAGTGTTTCTACCAAGTTCACTCATCATTGAGTTGATGTTGATGATTTTTCCTTCCTTACGCTTAATCATATATTGACCTACGTATTTAGAAACAATAAATGGTGCAACTAAATCTACATCAATAACTGATTTGAAATCTTCAGTTTCCATATCCTCCATTGGGATACGCTTGATGATTCCGGCATTATTTACCAAAATATCTATCTGTCCGATTTCATTTTCAATCTTATCGATATTTGCCTTTACTTCAGCATCGTTAGTAACATCGAAAAGTAATCCGTGAACTTTATAGCCTTCTGATTTATATTCATTAAGGGCTAGTTCCATTTTGTCAGGACTGTGACCATTAATGATTAATTCAGCTCCCGCATCACCAAGTCCTTTTGCCATTGCCATACCTAATCCATGAGTTCCTCCCGTGATTAGAGCACGTTTTCCCGTTAAATCAAATAAATTTGTCATTCTTATTTTAAATCAGTGATTTTGTGGATATCCATGTCGTTATAGTCAAGATTTTCACCAGCCATACCCCAAACAAATATGTAGTTAGATGTAGCAGCTGCAGAGTGAATAGACCATTCAGGAGATAATACAGCCTGATTGTTGTGCATCCACATGTGACGTGTTTCACTTGGTTCACCCATAAAGTGACAAACAGCCTGATCTTCCGGTACTTCGAAATAGAAATAAGCTTCCATTCTACGACTATGTGTGTGAGCAGGCATAGTATTCCAAACAGAACCCGGCTTAAGCTCAGTCATTCCCATTTGTAACTGACATGTATCTACAACAGAGCTAATCAACATCTGGTTGATTTGTCTGTGATTTGCAGTTTCTAAAGATCCAAGTACAATTTTATTTGCCTCATCCAGAGAAACTTTCTTAGTTGGATATGATGTATGTGCGTTTGCAGAGTTAATATAAAACAAAGCCCCTTCTCCTTCGAAGTGTACTTCTTTAGCTCCTCTTCCTACATATATAGCATCTTTGTATCCTAATTCATAAACATCACCATCAACATGAACCTTCCCTGCTTTACCAACATTGATAACTCCAAGTTCTCTTCTTTCGAGGAAAAATTCAGCTTTTAAAGGATCAATAGCTTCAAGAAATAGTTTTTCACCTGCCTTTGGAGCAGCACCACCAACAATATAACGGTCTATCATAGAATAAACCATGTTGATATTTCCAGCTTCGAATAAGTTATCTACTAAAAATTCTTTTCTGATTCTTGTAGTATCGTAACTCTTAAAATCCTCAGGGTGTGAGTTGTATCTTATCTCGTAATTAACTGCCATAATATTAAGCTTTTATATTTTGAATATATTTTTATACAATCGATTGGCAAATTTACACCAAAAATATAAGATTGCAAATTAATAATCCAATTTGTTTGTGATATTACTCACACTCAAATTGGATTATTAAGGGTGTCTAGTTTGTAGACTCTCTTATCATTATATCAGAGTTAATAACTATTGATTTTTTAGAAGCGCTGCCACTATCTGCATCTTTAATACATTCCAGCAACAAGTTTGCAGCCGTTCGCCCTAACTCAAGAGGGTGCTGATTTACAGTTGTCAGGCTGGGCTTTATAATACTGGATGCTGGCGAATCTGAAAATCCTGTTATTGCAATATCTTCAGGAATACGCAAATCTGTATTTTCGTTAATATGCTTTATTATCGCAATAGCAGTAACATCATTTGCACAAATAAGCGCATCAGGTTTATCTACTCGTATTTTTTCGAAAGTTTCAACAGCTACTTCGGGAAACAGTTCAACTGAAATCACCTTATTAGCATCGAATTCAACATCACTTTCCTGAATTGCAGATTTATAGCCCTCACATCTTTCGCGGTACATTATGGCATCTAAATCACCAGCAATATGGTATATATTTTTCTTGCCGGTTTCTATCAAATACTTTGTAAGCTGTTTAGTTACATTCCTATCATCAATAGTGACTTTCGAGATATTTGAAGTCTCAAGATACCTGTCGAACATTACAACAGGAATATCTGAACCTGTAAATTGTTTCAATTGCTCTTCAATTTTTTCACTTTGGGTGGGAGAAATCAACAAACCATCAATACGGTTCATAAATAGAGTATTTATGGCTTTTTCGGAATCCTCAACATTATCATGGGTCTGCGCAATAATAACCTGATAATCATTTGCAGAAGCAACCTGTTCTATCCCTCCAATAGCTTCGGATAAAACGTAACGCGAAATAAATGGAACAACTACTCCAATCGTCATTGTTTTCCTCATCCTAAGATTAGAAGCCATCAAATTTCTTTGATATCCCATCTCTTTGGCCATTTTCAAAACTCTATCCTTTGTTTTTTTTCCAACACGCGGACTGTCATTGAGTGCTCTAGAAACCGTTGAACTGTCAATTCCTAATGCTTTTGCAAGATCGTGTATTGTTGTTTTTCTTGTCAAAACAAATATATTTTAGGTTAGTTAGAATATTTAAATATTATACCACTTAATTAATGCTTCTATAAAGTAATAATCGGCATAATTAATAGCTGTATCATTTTCATTATTTTC
>JBDLJM010000045.1 GCA_039714315.1 Bacteroidota bacterium
AATCCAATAATCTTTTTTTGAAATAACTACTTAAACTCCCACAACATTCGTGGTAGTACCAAGAATATTAACCAAAAAGTCGTTGAAACATTTCTTCCATTTTGGAAACGGCAACAACTTTAATTTTGAATTTATCCAGGTCTGCTTTGTTGTATTTAGAAACAAATATTACTTCAAAACCAAGTTTTTCAGCCTCAGAAATTCTATGTTCAACCCGGTTTATCGGTCTAATCTCGCCGGCTAAACCTACTTCGGCGGCAAAACATACTTTGTTGGATATAGAAATATCTTCATTCGATGATAATATTGAAGCAACCACGGCCAGATCTATGGCCGGATCATCAACTTTTATCCCTCCTGTTACATTTAGAAATACATCTTTTGCTGCAAGCCTGAACCCTGCTCTTTTCTCCAGAACGGCAAGGAGCATATTCAGTCTTTTTATATCGTAGCCTGTTGTAGATCTTTGTGGAGTACCGTAAACAGCCGAACTAACCAGTGCCTGAATTTCAATCATCATTGGTCTGGCACCTTCCATTGTTGCGGCTATTGCGTTACCCGAAAGTTCTTCGTCGCGTTTGGAAATAAGTATTTCAGATGGGTTTTTAACTTCTCTTAAACCACTTCCATGCATTTCATAAATTCCAAGCTCCTGAGTAGAACCAAACCTGTTTTTATGTGCCCTGAGAATTCTGAACAGATGATTTCTGTCGCCTTCAAACTGAAGAACCACATCAACCATGTGTTCTAAAATTTTTGGACCGGCCAGATTTCCGTCTTTCGTAATGTGGCCTATTAGAATTACCGGTGTTGAAGTTTCTTTGGCAAATCGCAACAATTCAGCAGTACATTCCCTGATTTGTGAAACACTTCCCGGCGATGATTCTATCATTTCTGTTTGTAAAGTCTGGATAGAATCAATAATCAGTAATTGCGGGTTAAGAGCCTTTATTTGATTAAATATGGATTGAGTTTTTGTTTCTGCCAGAATAAATAGGTTTTCATTGTTGATCCCAATCCTTTCAGAGCGCATCTTTATCTGGTTTAAACTCTCCTCTCCCGAAACATAAAGAGTTTTTAAGTGCGATACACTTAAGGCAAGTTGCAGCATCAAAGTAGATTTTCCTATTCCCGGTTCTCCACCGAGTAATATCAATGAGCCCGGAACAATTCCTCCCCCCAGAACCCTGTCAAGTTCTTCGTTTAGGGTATTGAAGCGTTTTTCCTGATTTGTTACAATTTCTGAGACTCTAAATGGTTTCGACTTCTTGCCGGTTGATGCCTGTGAAGAGTCCCACGCTTTAACGGCTTCTTTTTGTATAACTTCCTCAACAATGGTATTCCACTGATTACATGTTGGACATTTACCCATCCATTTTGAATGTTGGGCACCGCAGTTTTGACAGAAAAAAGAAGTTTTTGTTTTAGCCATTTTTTTATTAGGATTTGCGTTTTTCCCTATTGGGAGTTTGTGTTACCTGGTAAAAGCTTATTTTAATTATGAGAACAACCATTCATCTGCCCATTTTGCCAGATGTTCGATCCATTCAGGGTGGTCGTTAATCGATGGGATGAAAGTAAAGCTTTCTCCTCCAATTTCCATGAATTTTTCCCTAAGTTCAATATCTATATCGTAAAGGGTTTCAATATTGTCGATAATAGTAGATGGAGAGATAAGCGTAATGTTTTTTGTCCCTTTAGATATCAGATCTTTAAGTGTGTCGATTGTGTTTGGTGTCAGGTAACTTCCTTTGCCTAGTTTTGCCGGTAAAAAGGATAAGCTGTGGTCTATATTCAGGTCATTTATCCTATCCATTAACAAGTCGGTAGTAGTTTTTACCTGATAACAATAATTTACCTGTTTGTTCTCTTCCTCAATGTCGGCCAAACCTTCAAAACTACATTTACTACCGGAAATATGCTCTTCTTTTACACCCCTGTATACAAAGTGCAAATGTTCGATCTTGTTTATTGTATTTTGATCCCGAACCATCATTTCCAATGGTTTTATATAGTCTTTATGTTCATAGAAAGGCGGAATAATATGAAGTTCTACTTCGGGAAAATCTCTTCCGGCTATTTCAAAAGTTTTTAGAATAGAAGTATCGTATGTCATTGGCAGATAGTTCGGAAAAAGCGGGATGATCAATATTTTTTCTATCGAACTTTCTTTAATTTCTTTCAGTGTATCTGAAATTGATGGTTCACCATATCTGTTTGCCAGGAATACAGGTGCTTTCGCATCAAGCTCTAAGTCTTTTCTGATTTTTTCTGCTGCTATATGGGTGGCAATTCCATCCTGAAAGTTGATTTTTTCAAACTGCCATTTTCTTTCCTCAATTAGTTTTGGAAGGAACAGTTTATTTCTCTTAATGGCTTTTAACCAGGAATCATTAGTACTCACTTTTGAGTCGTTGAAATACTCGTTATAGTACTTGTTTATTGATGGTAATTCAGCATTTTTCGGGGCTCCTTCACCTAAAAGTAAAATCCCTTTTTTTGAAGCTTCAATCATTTTTGCGAATAAAAATTTTGAATCCAAATATATGAAATCCCCATAAACACTGATGCATGCCACCCGTATTAAAATACTCTATGTGCAAAATGAGAGTTAATAATCGTTTTTAGCAGAAGCCTTTAATAACGAAATTTATTATCTTTAATATTATTACCCATTAATTATAACTATGAAGAGAAATAACTACGCATTTGGTCGTGAAGGCGAAATAGAAGCCGTCAGGCACCTAAAAAAACAAGGCTACGAAATACTTGAAACCAACTGGTATTATAACAGGTATGAGATTGATATTATTGCCAAAAAAGGGGAGGTTTTAGTTGTTGTTGAGGTTAAGACAAGAGCTACCGATTATTTTGGTGATCCTGAGGATGCTGTTGATTACATAAAAAGAAGGAAGATTGTTGAGTGTGCCGATGCCTACATCGAAGAAAAGGATCTGGATTTAGATGTCAGGTTCGATATTATTGCAATCTTAAAGACAAAAGAAAAAACACTATTGCGTCATATTGATGATGCTTTCCTGTCGTTTGAAATGTAAAAAACTGTACAAACAGCCGGGTTTTATGTAGGGACAATTTAATTTATGATATTTTTTAGTTAAAATGGACCGTATACCGGCAGGGATAGCAACGATACCCCGCAGGTAATAAAGCTACTGAACAAACAAATGAGGAGGCGACTTTATGAGCCACCGCAATTGTATTGTGAAGAGCTTTATTATTGAGGAGTATAGTGTATAGCCCGCCTGCCTGACTTCTTCAGGAAGGCAGGTTTAGCCGGCCTAAAAAAAATACAAATCATAAATTAACAATCATAAATCAGTTTATCTTTGCACTTTCAGAAAAGTAAAACAAAATGACTCCTAAGGAACTTATCACCCTTTATAAAGAATCGGATCACGTACAAAAAGTTAGTGAGGAATTAACTAAAGATGCTACAGGTAAAATATGTTTTAGCGGGGCAATTGGTGCGTTAAAATCCTTTTATACGACGGCAATTTTCCGCAAAACAGAAAAGCCGTTTCTTGTAGTACTGGACGACAAGGAGCAAGCGGCGTATTTCCTAAATGAGGCCGAACAGATTGTTGGCGAAAAGGATGTTTTGTTCTATCCGGGCAGTTACCGCAGGCCATATCAGATTGAGGAAACCGATAATTCTAATGTGCTGTTGCGTGCTGAGGTTCTCAACAGGATAAACAGTCGTAAAAAACCGGCGATAATTGTTACTTACCCCGATGCTCTTTTCGAGAAGGTAATTACGCGGAAAGAGATGGAAAAGCACTCTCTCAAGGTAGCTGTTGGGGATAATATTTCGATTGATTTTTTGAATGAGGTTCTTTTCGAATATAAATTTAACCGGGTTGATTTTGTTGTTGAGCCGGGAGATTTTTCTGTGCGGGGTGGGATAGTTGATGTTTTCTCATTTTCGAATGATAACCCGTACAGGATAGAGTTTTTTGGAGATGAAGTTGACAGTATAAGAACTTTCGATGTTGAGAGTCAGTTGTCGGTTGATAAAGTTAATAAATTCAGGATTATTCCTAATGTAGAAGATAAGCGGATTGATGAGCGAAGAGAGAGTTTTTTGAAATATATTTCTGCATCTTCTGTAATTGCATTTAATAATGCAGAATTGGTAGGTGCCAGATTAGATAAGCTTTTTGATAAGGCCAATACGGCTTTTCAATCTCTCGAAGGCGAGTTGGACCATCTTGAGCCCGAACAGTTGTTTATCAGTTCAAAGGAATTTTATAAATCGGTTCTTGACTTTTCTCTGATTGAGTTTTCGACCCAACCACTTTTTAAGGCTGATTTTTTTGTGAAAATAAATGCAGAACCACAGCCGTCATTTAACAAGAATTTTGAGATGTTGACTCAAAATTTAGCGGAAAACACTCATAAAGGGTTTCAAAATCTGCTGTTATGTGCAAGTGAGAAACAGGTGAAACGTTTTCACGATATTTTTGAAGATATAGGTCACGATATTGATTATTTGGCAAGAGTTTTTCCTGTTCATGAGGGATTCATTGACCTTGATAATAATCTGGTTGTTTATACCGACCATCAGATTTTTGAACGTTATCATAAGTTTAATTTAAAAAATACTCATGCAAAATCGCAGAGTATAAGTCTTAAGGAGATTACCGGTCTTTCGATAGGAGATTTCGTAACTCATATCGATCACGGTATCGGAAAGTTTGGCGGGCTGCAGAAGATAGAAGTTGAAGGAAGGTTTCAGGAAGCAATAAAATTAGTTTATTCCGAAAACGATATACTTTATGTGAGTATTCATTCGCTGTATAAGATTTCGAAATTCAACGGGAAAGACGGAAAGATCCCGAAAGTAAATAAGCTTGGTTCTCCGGCATGGAAGGCTCTTAAAACAAAAACTAAGAAAAAGGTTAAGGAAATTGCTTTCGACCTGATACAGTTATATGCAAAAAGGCGCAGTCAGAAAGGCTATCAATATACTCAGGATTCATATTTGCAGCACGAACTTGAGGCATCATTTATTTATGAAGATACACCGGATCAATTCACGGCAACACAGGATGTAAAGGCCGATATGGAGAGCGAGCGACCTATGGACAGACTGGTTTGCGGGGATGTTGGTTTCGGAAAAACCGAGGTGGCAATCCGTGCTGCATTTAAGGCAGCTGCCGACAGTAAACAGGTTGCTATTTTGGTTCCGACTACAATACTGGCATTTCAGCATTTTAAAACATTCTCTGAAAGACTTGGCGATATGCCTGTTAATATTAATTATTTAAACAGGTTTAGATCAGCAAAGCAAAAACGAGAGATATTAGCTGATTTAAAAGAAGGTAAAATTGATATTCTAATAGGAACTCACCAGATTGTAAGTAAGAGTGTAGAGTTTAAGGATTTAGGGCTTTTGATTATTGATGAGGAGCAGAAATTTGGTGTTGCCGTAAAAGATAAATTGAAGACTTTAAAGGCCAATATAGATACTCTTACCCTTACCGCAACTCCAATTCCCAGAACCCTACAGTTTTCGTTGATGGCAGCAAGGGATTTATCTGTAATAAATACTCCTCCGCCAAACCGTCACCCGATAGATACACAGGTTGTCGGTTTTAACGAAGAGATTATCAGGGATGCAATTTCTTATGAGATATCACGTGGGGGTCAGGTATTTTTTATTCATAACAGGATAGAGAATATCATGGAAGTAGCCGGAATGATACAGCGTTTGGTACCCGGAGCTAAAGTTGCTATTGGTCATGGCCGGATGGATGGGAAAACCCTTGAAAAGCTTACCCTGGATTTCATCAGCGGGGAATTTGATGTTTTGGTTTCTACAACTATTGTTGAAAGTGGTATTGATGTACCAAATGCCAATACAATGATAATAAATAATGCCAATAATTTCGGACTTTCCGATTTGCACCAGATGCGTGGAAGGGTAGGACGTTCAAATAAAAAGGCTTTCTGTTATTTTATAGCGCCTCCATATTCGGCAATGACCGAAGAGGCACGTAAAAGGTTGCAGGCATTAGAGCAGTATTCAGGTTTAGGACAAGGATTTAATGTTGCCATGAAAGATCTTGAGATCCGTGGAGCCGGTGATATGTTGGGAGGTGAGCAAAGTGGATTCATGGCAGAAATGGGCTTTGATACCTATCAAAAGATTATGAGCGAAGCCATCGAGGAGTTGAAAGAAAGCGAATTTAAGGAACTGTTTGATGAAGAATCAAAACAGGGGCCAAAGTCTTTTGTTAAGGACTGTCAGATTGATACTGATTTTGAGATACTGTTGCCGGATGATTATGTAAACAATATTTCTGAGAGATTATCTCTCTACAACCGATTAAACGAAGTTAAAAACGAAGATGAATTGTTGGAATACCAAAGTAATTTGGTAGATAGATTCGGGGAATTGCCTATACAGACTATCGATTTGCTCGATAGTATGAAGATAAAATGGTTGGCAACAGATCTTGGTTTTGAAAGGTTGGTTATGAAGAAGGGAAAATTGATTGCATATTTTGTCAGCAATCAGGAATCTGATTATTTTCAGTCTGATGTCTTTACTAAGATTCTGGGTTTTGTTCAGAAGAATCCTCTTGAATGCAAATTGAAAGAAAGAACCAATAAAGCCGGAAATACATTGTTGACTTTGGTTTTAGATGATGTTGATACAATAGGAAAGGCTTTAAAGGTATTTGAAAGATTGAATGTTTCATGATTTTGAGCGGTATAATGAACAATAATTAGAGTAAATTTACAGTTCAATATATTGATGATGGGTATAAAAGAAGCTGCTGAGATAATAAAAAACTCAAAGTATTTAACGGCATTTACGGGTGCAGGCATATCGGTAGAAAGTGGTATTCCGCCCTTTAGAGGCGAAGGAGGATTGTGGAGTAAGTATGATCCCAGTATACTGGATCTATATACTTATAAAGTTAGTCCTCAGAAAAGCTGGCCGGTGATTAAAGAATTGTTTTTCGATTTTTTTGGTGATGCAAGGGCAAATAAAGCTCATTATGCATTAGCCGAATTAGAAAAGTCAGGCTTACTTAAATCTATAATTACGCAAAATATAGACAGTCTTCATCAGGAAGGAGGAAGTAAAGAAGTTTATGAATTTCATGGAAATTGCCGACAGCTGGTATGTTTCGAATGTTCTAACATAGAACAGGTTTCAGAAAAAGCATTAAGTGATACTCCTCCAAAGTGTGAGAAATGCGGAGGGTTGTTAAAGCCGGATTTTATCTTTTTTGGAGAAGGTATACCGGAACTTGCATACGAAAAGTCTCTTCATGCTTCACAAAGCTGTGATGTAATGCTGGTAATAGGTACTACAGGCGAAATTGTCCCGGCATCTTCACTTCCATACGTTGCAAAAGAATCGGGGGCTACAATTGTAGAGATAAACACAGAAGAATCGGCTTATACTAATTCTATAACGGATATTTTCCTGCAGGGAAAGGCAACCGGAGTAATGGATGCTTTGAAAAAAGAGATAATTTATTAAGTTTATTAGGATATTATATCCAATAGAAACTTCATATCTTCTTTCGTAACAAAGGCTCTCATGGAAAGAACTATACCAAATCCCATTAAAATAAAACCTATGGTTTTCTTTACCTTGTATAGAAGTTCATCAGTGAGTTTTTTCTTGAATTCTTTTGCGAGAGCTATTTTTATTATGTCAATTACAAGGTAAGTTGCAATAACTGTTCCAAAATACAGGGAAGTGTCAGCAGTGTCAAATTTCATCTTGTGCCCTGCAATTACCATTGATCCTAGCCAAAATATAAGGACGCCGATATTTATCACATTTAAAAAGAAGCCTTTTAAAATTAACCCGAAATAATCTGACTTTTTTTCTGAAACATTTTCATATTCGATATGGTCTTTTTTTACAACACTTCTCAGTCCATAAACAAAAATAACTGCTCCGCCAATTAGGAATAAAGATGGAGTGTCTTCTAAATCCTTCAGTAGTTGTTTACTTGAAAAAAAGGCAATTGCTATGTAGAAGATATCGGATAGTACCACTCCTACATCGAGCATTAAAGCAGCTCTGGCACCTTTGGTTATACTGGTTTCAATCAGTATAAAAAAAACCGGTCCTACCAGTATGCTTAAAGTTAAGCCTAAGGGAATGGCAAATAAAATAATATCTAGCATGAATATTTGTTGATTAAAAAACGGAACTCAAGTTATGAGCTCCGTTACAAAAATAAGGTAATTTTATTATAAAAATATCTATCTTGCTTCTATATTACCACCAAGACTTATGTCCTTGTTTACGGTTTTTGTTTCTCCGTAATAGAAAATGTTACCTCCCATAGTTACAGTAGCATCCAGAATTTCTTCTACCTGAACATTTGCATCTCCACCGGCACTAACTTTCACTTCTCCGTATTTAGATTTAAGGTTTTTGCCGTCGAAATTACCTCCGGTACTAATATTCACACTTAAATTTTCACTTTTCCCTTCAAGTTCAATCTTCCCGCCGGTAGCTATTTTTATGATGAGGTCCTTTGAATCAACTTTGATATCAACATCTGCTCCTTCGATAGATTTAATTGTTAAAAGTCTGTTTTTAATTTTTTCATTCGAACTTATGGAGCTTCCCTCTGTAGCTTTTATTTCTTTCAGGTCGCCTGCAAAATAAACAATAACATGACTGTCTCCTCCCTTAAAGTTACTGCCAAAGGTCATTTTTATTTTAAGTGTTTTGTCTGATACCTGAGTAACGACTTCATCGATATTGTCGCCGGAAACTTTTACGTAGTTTTTGTTCGAAGGAACCAACTGAACGCTTACACCATCGTACGAGGTTACATTCTCAAAATCTCTTAGTTGCCTTGTATCAATGTTCTGGGCGAAAGTTGTTGATACAAATAAAAATGTTGCTAATGATAAAATAATATTTCTAATATGCATATCTAATGTTTTTAATATTATAAATACGTTAAAAACCGGGAATTGTTGCATAAGCATTAATTATACCTGAATTATTCGATGAGTTCGTAATTCAATTGTTTTTTCTCGAGATCCGTGCTTTTTACTTTAACCATTACCTGGTCGCCCAGCTGATATATATTTTTAGTAACATCGCCTACTAAACAGTAGTTTTTAGAATCGAAGGTGTAATAATCATCTTTAATTTCCCTGATCCTTACCAGTCCTTCACATTTATTTTCTATGATTTCTACATACATTCCCCATTCTGTAACACCCGAAATCACGCCCATAAACTCCTGATCACGGTGCTCTTCCATATATTTTACCTGCATGTATTTTATAGAATCCCGCTCAGCCTTACTTGCCATAGTTTCTCTATCGGACGAATGCTCTGATTTTCTTTCCCAGTCTTCTTTTTGTGCAGATTTGCCTCCGTCTAAATAATGTTGGAGCAAACGATGAACCATTACATCAGGATAACGGCGAATAGGAGATGTAAAATGAGTGTAATAATCGAAAGCCAGACCATAGTGACCTATATTGTCTGTTGTATACTTGGCTTTACTCATTGATCTTACAGCTAAAGTTTCTACCATATTGGCTTCGGCCTTACCATGTACGTCGGCTAATAATTTGTTCAGAGAATTAGAAATTGCTGTTTTGCTCTGTATCTGCATTTGATATCCAAACTGACGAACAAATGTTTGAAGAGAAGCAAGTTTTTCCGGATCCGGGTCATCATGAACCCTGTATACAAATGTAGTACCGCTTGGCTCTCCATTTTTATTCATCCCTATAAATTCAGCCACTTTCTTATTTGCCAGCAGCATAAACTCTTCAATCAGATGATTTGAGTCTTTTGACTCTTTGAAGTAGATCCCGGTTGGTTCGTGGTTCTCATTAAGTTTGAACTTAACTTCAACCTTATCAAATGAAATAGCTCCTTTCTTTGCTCTGTCTTCACGCAATTTTTTTGCTAAATCGTCGAGTAATAATATTTCTTTAGCATAATCGCCCTGTTTGTTTTCTATTACATCCTGTGCTTCCTCATAAGTGAACCTTCTATCGGAAAGAGTAACAGTTCTTCCAAACCACTTATTTATAATTTGAGCATCTTCATTTATTTCGAATACCGCCGAGAAAGTATATTTTTCTTCATTTGGGCGAAGTGAACAAACTTTATTGGATAATATTTCCGGAAGCATTGGAACTACTCTGTCTACAAGATATACTGAAGTAGCTCTCGAGATTGCTTCTTCCTCAAGGACAGAGCCTTCTTTTACGTAATGGGATACGTCGGCAATGTGCACTCCAATTTCCCAGTTACCATTTTCAAGTTTTTCTACAGATAGTGCATCATCAAAATCTTTTGCATCAACCGGATCTATAGTAAAAGTTGTTGCTGAACGCATATCTCTGCGTTTGGCGATTTCTTCTTCACGAATTTCAGTATCTATCTGGTTAGCTTCATCCTCAACGTGGTCCGGAAATTTATATGGAAGACCATATTCGGCTAATATTGAGTGCATTTCAACGTCGTGTTCACCCGGATTACCAAGTACCTGGGTAACTTCGCCAAACGGACTTTGCGCTTTTTCGGGCCAGTCGGTCATTTTCACTACTACTTTTTGTCCGTTTTCGGCATCTAAAACTTTGTCTAGAGGTACAAAAATATCAACCGGCATCTTCTGACTGTCAGGAATAACAAATGCAAACCGTGATGATATTTCTATCTGTCCTACAAAATCTGTTCTCGATCTTTCAATAACATCGACTATCTCTCCTTCCTGACGACCGCGTTTTTTACGGCGATACAGATAAACTTTTACTAAATCATTGTGTAATGCATGTTGAGTATTACCACGTGGTATGTATACATCAGATTCCATCTCCTCGGAGATAATGTATGCAGAACCATTTGCTTTCATATCTACTTTGCCATAAATATATAGAACATCCGGTTTTAGCAGGTACTTTCCTCTTTCTTGTTCTTCAATACGATTTTGAGCTTTGAGTTCTTCCATCTTTCTCAATACCTCTTGTCGTCCTGCGGAATCTTTTATGTTTAATTTGGCGGATAATTGTTTGTAGTTATAAGCCTGACCCGGATTTTGTCTGAAAACCTTTAATATCTTACGTGTAATATCTTTTAGGTTCAGGGCCCTGCGTTTTCCTCCTGATTTTTTATTGTGTTTCTTACTGTGTTTCTTATTGTGTGACATCTTTTAAAATAAAGGTGTTAATTATTTAATGAAATTGGGTTCTATGTTTGATAAAGATAGAAGTAGTTACAAATATTAGCAACTGAATGGAGAGCTTTATATAAGACAATTTTAATCTCATTTTCAAAGCAAAGGTAATTATTTGATTCTCTAATTGTTTAATAAAATCGAATAATCAGAAATACTTTCTGAAATTAGTATTTGTAAGTGATCTAATTTATTAGGTCGTTTTTCTTTTAAATACTTATTTTTGCGACAAATATCGAAATTATGTTTAGACTAGCATGCGGACTATATGATCAGTTGGAAGTTTTCGCGATGAGGAAGACTTTGGTCGAAATTACCTTTATGGATGATGATGGTGTAGAATTTACGGAAAAGGGAATCATAAGCGATCTTATAGTTAAAGATGGCGTTGAGAAAATTATATTTAACAATACAAAAGAGATAAAGGCACAAGATATTTTGATAGTCAACGGTGTTGATTTTAAGGAATAGTGCGTTTTTAACTGTTTATTATCTGAGTTATTTTTAATAAAATTCAGGAGATGTTGTTTAAATAAAATTTTCTACCTTGCCGGGCTTATATTACGGTTTTTGCTGTGACAATATATTAAAGACAAACAAACAATTTAAATATAATTAAATCAATCAATATGGCTTGGTTTAGAAGAACAGAGAAAGGGATTACTACTCCTACAGAGGAGAAGCTTGATGTGCCAAAAGGATTGTGGTACAAGACTCCAAGTGGAAAAATTATCGATACGGATATGCTTAAGAAGAATTTCTACGTAAGTCCGGAGGATGGTTATCATGTTCGCATTGGGAGTGAGGAGTATTTTGAAATCATGTTTGATGATGGTAAATACACTGAATTTAATGAAGGGTTAACTTCGCTTGATCCGCTTAAATTTGAGGATAAGAAGAAGTATCCGGACAGACTTAAAGAGGTTCAAAAAAAGACCAAATTAAAAGATGCTATACGTACTGCTGTTGGTAAATCTGAGGGGAAAGATTTAGTAATAGCGGCGATGGATTTCAGTTTTATTGGTGGATCAATGGGATCGGTTGTAGGTGAGAAAATTGCAAGGGCAATTGATTACTCTATCGAAAATAAGATTCCGTTTATGTTGATTTCGAAATCCGGAGGAGCCCGTATGATGGAAGCTGCATTTTCTTTAATGCAATTGGCTAAAACATCTGCTAAGCTCGCATTGCTTTCAAAAGCAAAGATTCCATATATATCGTTGCTTACCGATCCGACTACCGGTGGTGTAACTGCTTCATATGCGATGCTTGGAGATATTAATATAGCTGAGCCGGGGGCACTTATTGGATTTGCGGGACCTAGAGTTGTTAAAGAAACTATCGGTAGAGATTTACCGGAAGGATTCCAAACTGCAGAGTTTGTAATGGAGCACGGCTTTTTGGATTTTATAGTAGAACGTAAATATTTAAAATCAAAAGTAAATCAGTATATCGGCTTGATATTAAACAAGTAGTTATATACTATCATCATAAAAAAAACTCGGGACTTATTTAGTTCCGAGTTTTTTTATGGGTTGACAAATTATTTATTCCGAAGGGAATGTACTATTTTTTTACCTTATCAGGGTTGTTTTTTATAAATGCGCCCCATCCTGAATATGATTTTTCATTTCCGGTAGTTTTTCCTCCATTAAAATAATGACAAACAGCAGCAGCCAGACCATCTGTTGCATCCAAATGTTTGGGCATCTCTTTCATGTTTAAGAGTTGCATCAGCATACCTGCAACCTGTTCCTTTGAAGCATTACCATTACCGGTAATTGCCATTTTTATTTTTTTTGGAGCATATTCCGTGATTGCAACTTCTCTGTATAATCCTGCTGCCATTGCTACTCCCTGAGCTCTCCCAAGCTTTAGCATAGATTGAACATTTTTACCAAAAAAAGGTGCCTCGATAGCAATTTCATCCGGATGGTATTGGTCTATAATTGCAAGAGTTTTTTCGAAAATTCTTTTAAGTTTTAAACTGTGATCTTTAAGCTTAGATAAAATTAATTCATCATAGCTTATGAGTTCAATTTTTTTACCTTTAACGCGGATCAATCCAAAGCCCATAATAGTTGTTCCGGGGTCGATACCTAGTATTATTTTCTCAGTCAATTGCTTTTTTTATTAAATGACGTTAAGTGCCAAAGTTAAATATTATGCCTTTTTGCTCGCTAAGATAGTTATTGCCGTAATGGCTTTCTATTTTATTTATCAAAAGATATCAAAACAACCTTTGAGTGAAATAGGGGGAGCGATATCAGCTATTTCTTTTGGGCAATATTGGTTATTTGTTTCTGCAGTTATATTATCGGCTGTTAATTGGTTTTGTGAAATTTCGAAATGGAAAGTATTGTCGAAAAAAATCAGGAATATCACATTTAATGAGAGTTTCAGAATAGTTTTGTCCTCTTTGGTGGCATCTATAATTACCCCAAACAAAATAGGAGAATATGGAGCGAAAGTAACCTTTTATAAAAAGGAGATGTGGAAGAAGGTGTTAGGGTTTAATTTCTTCGGTAATATGATGCAGCTGTATGTTACATTATTAATGGGCTTGTTTTTCTATTATTTTCTTCCCGTAAATGTTCAGGCAAAGGTTCCCGGTGCTGTTTTGCCGTCTGTACTATTGTTTTTCACCTTACTGTCTCTTTTTCTATTTAGAAAGAATTCAGGACTTCAGTTGCCTTGGCTGTCGAAAAGAGTAGAAATTTCTGTTTTATCTGTGTTAAGTATAAATGACAGGTTTAGGATTTTGGCTATTTCTGTTATAAAGTACTTGGCTTTTTCATTACAGTTTTTATTACTTCTTTTAGTCTTTGGTGTTGACAGCTCAGTTGAGTATTATTCGATAATTACGCTTAATTATTTTTTGATATCAATTCTGCCTTCAATTTTTTTCGGAGATTTGTTAATTCGGGGTTCAGTAGCGATTTTTTTATTTTCTCTAATCGGAGTAAATGAAATTGTTGTAGTTACAGTTGTTTTTATCGCCTGGATTTTTAATTTTGTTATTCCCGCCTTAATTGGCTCTTTGTTAATATTAAAAACAAAACAAAACTAACTCAATATGGAAAATGTTGTATTTGTTACTTCCACAATAGTTTTTCTTTATTCAATATTGATATTATTGCTTATAGCGGGATTTTATAAGGTACCCGAGGAAACCTATGAAACTGCATCACCGGTTAATGAGTTCTCTATTATCATTCCATTCAGAAATGAAGAGCAAAACCTGGAAAGACTTATAGGTAGTTTGGCGTTAATAGAATATCCTTATAATAAGTTTGAGGTTATTCTTGTAGATGATAATTCTGAGGACAGATCATTTGAAATTGCAAATACGCTATTGAGATATACCAAAATAAAGTCACGGGTTATTAAAGTGCCGGAAGGCACTTCCGGAAAGAAGAATGCCTTAAATATTGGGATTGAAGAAGCATTGTTTTCATGGATAATTACTACTGATGCCGATTGTACGGTGCAACCATTATGGGTAAAACTTATAGATCAGAAATTGCAGGTCGAAGAGACAGTGATGCTTGCCGGGCCCGTAAATATGATTTCAAATAATGAAGGCTTTATCGATTTATTTCAAAGATGTGATTTGGCTGCGATGATGGGCTCCACTATTGGAGGGTTCGGACTAGGAAAGCCATTTTTGTGTAATGGAGCAAATCTATCGTTTAGAAAAGATACCTTTTATGAAGTTGGAGGTTATGAAGGAAATATGAATATGGCTTCAGGAGATGATTTATTTCTTATGGAAAAAATTATCAAAAAAATTCCAAATAAAGTCAAATACATTAAAGCGGGAAGTGCTATAGTTTATACAAATGCAATGGAAACTGTAAGCCAGTTTGTACAACAAAGAATCAGGTGGGCCGCAAAATCGTCAAGCTATAGCTCTTTGTTTATTAAAGGTGTCAGTCTTATGATTGGTTTGTCTAATGCAATGCTTTTGCTGTTGATGATATTTGCAGCTTTTGGAGTTTATTTAAAAGATGTGCTTCCTTTTATTGTTTTGAAGTTTTTGGTAGACTTCTGGTTGTTAAAAATAAGCAGTAACTTTCTTGGAGATTCAAAAAAAATCTATTTATATCCGGTTGTTGCAATTACCTACCCGTTTTATGTAGTGAGTATAGCTTTTCTTTCTCAGGTGTCTGACTTTGAATGGAAAGGCCGTAAGTTTAATAAGTAACTGTTAAAATGGTATAATGAGATAGCTTTTTTCAACTGTAAAATACTGTATATATTGTAGTAGCAAGTAGAAAGAGAGCAATCACATATCCTGCCTCAAGAAGTATATTAAATACAACCTCTCTTTTTCTCTGTGTATCAGCCTGTTTTTTCATTATTAACTGTTTGGTTTTATTGTAATTAGAATATGCAAATTTACAACACATTCACCAATATTAAACGATTTTTTAAAACTGTTTTATGTTAAGGTATGGTTAAATGTATTAAGCTTGTTAGTTGATTAATAAGCAATTATTGTGCCATTTATACTTTTTTTGTTTAAACATAAATAATTATGACGGCTATCATTTTACGATTGATAAATGTCATTTAATTAAAAAAATAAAATGGTTTCCTTTGTACACTTGTATTTCCGGCAGTTGTTAGATTGCTGGTGTATAATGTTATAATCTTGAAAACATTAACTTGACATATGTTAAAATGTAGTTTTAATGATGGCACGGGATGCGCGAATTGCAAGTTTCCGGTAAGCACAATTTTTCATTCTTTATCCGAAAATTCACTTAATGATTTACAGGAGAATAAGGTTGATCTGTTTGTGAAGAGGAAGCAGAATATATTCGTACAGGGAAATATTCCTCAATATGTGTACATTATAAGAAAGGGAAAAATAAAAGTATTTATCCTGGGTGAGAATGGAAAGGAACAGATAGTTAGAGTTGCTAAAGAGGGGGATACAATAGGCTACAGATCACTGTTAAATGATGAGAAATATTTTGCAACAGCTGTTGCAATGGAAGATTGTGAATTGTGTGCAGTTACAAAATCTTTTTTCTTTGATGAGATCGACAGAAACCCTGTGTTGGCGAAAGATACTTTAACACTTTTATCAAAACAGTTGAGAAATTCGGAAAACCGAATGTTTAGTCTGGCTTATAAGTCGGTTAAAGAACGTATTGCTGAAGGAGTGTTGATGCTTGCTAATGCCTATGGATATGCTGAAGATCAGCAAACTATTGCGGTTCAACTATACAGAAAAGATATAGCTGATTTTGCGGGAGTTACTGTTGAAACAGCTATCAGAAATCTGAATGACTTCAGAAGAGAAATGTTGGTGGAAATCGATCAAAAAAGGATAAAGATCCTGGAGAAAGATAAGCTTCACGAAATAGCAAAGATCAGAAGGTAATCTACTATGTAGTAGTGCTGAAGATTAATAAAAAAGGTGGCATAAAAACTAGTTTATGCCACCTTTTTTAGGTTTTACTTTTCTTTTACTGGAACAATAATTTTAACCTTATCAACAATTAAGGATTCCGGTAAATCCATCATACAGGCATAGTCTCCTCTATGGCACTCTTTGTTTCCGAAAACCGAACATGGACGACATTTCATATCGATTTGTGCGGCCCACTTTTGAGATTGACCGTAACCCATGAACCCGGCATAAGGATGCGTTGCTCCCCAAACTGAGACTACTTTAGTACCTGCCAACGATGCCATGTGCATATTTGCAGAATCCATACTGATCATTACATCTAAATTAGACATAAGATCCAGCTCCTGAGGTAAAGTCATTTTCCCCGCAGCTAGTATTGTTTGTGGGTATTTATCCCATAAATCTTTTAATTTATTTGTTTCGGCCTTTCCTCCTCCAAACAAAAATATTTTTGCTTTTGGATAAGTGTCCTGCAGTTGTTTAATCAGAGTACCTACTTTGTCGAAACGATATTTTTTCCCCTTATGCTGCGCAAATGGAGCTATTCCAATCCATGGTCCTGCTTTTACTCCAGCCTCCCTTTGTATGGAAGTGGATATTTTTGCCCTCCTTTTATTAGGCAATTTATGTGATAATTTGACTTCTAATCCTAATTGTCTAAAAACATCAGCATACCTCTCGGTGGTTAATTTAAGTTGGTGAAACTTTTTATTAGAGTCTTTGATTAATTCTTTTTTGTCGTCACGGCCTTTGTTGATCGATGCAACTTTAACACCTTTCATCTTAAATAAACCGGATATTACCTGTGAGCGTAGCACTCCATGTAAGTCGGCAACAGCATCAAAGTCGGTATCTCTTCTTAAATCCTGAAATAATCGATACAAGCCACCTAAACCTTTGTGTTCATCCTCCAGTTTGGGAGCAACGAATTTAAGTCGGTTTATGCCTTTAAAAAACACCCTGAATCCCTCACGTGATATAAAGGTAATATTGAGGTTTTTATGAGTTCTTAATACCTCTTTTATTACGGGGACCGTCATAGCCACATCGCCCATAGCCGACATTCTTATTACCAGTAGGTTCATATCACCTTGTATTTGGGGGTTGTAATTTATTTAGTTTTAATATAAGCTTTTTTTTTGAATTATTTCTTAACCTTATATAAGACCGGATTAAGACTTTCATCATTATACATTTTCATCTGCTTGTATACCTTCATGTATTTATTACCCAGTTCCATGTCGTTTAATAATTCATCTATAGCAGATGTTAAGTCCTTTTCCTGTTCCAGTAATATGTTTAGTTTTGTGTCACAGGCTTTTACGTGTTCGTCAGAAACATTTTCACGGTTTGTTTCTTCACGCATGTGATATATTTTGAGGTATAAAATAGAAAGGCGATCAATAGCCCATGCAGGACTTTCAGTATTTAAAGAGGCATCTGCTTTGATTTCTACATTGTCAAATTTTTCAAGAAAATAACTGTCAATGTATTCCACCATGTCAGTCCTGTCCTGATTAGAAGCATCAATTTTTCTTTTTAAAGTCAGTGCCGATACAGGATCGATTTCCGGGTCTCTAATGATGTCCTCATAATGCCATTGTACGGTATCAATCCAGTTTTTATTGTATAAAAGAGCCTCGATAGTTCCTTTCTCAAATGGATTATTTATTTCAGTATCTACACTATCGTAAATGTGGTAATTGTCAATACTTTTGTTGAATATTTCTCTACACAGTTTTGTAAACATCTCTAGTCATTTTTAAAATATCACAAATATACTATTTATGGGATAAAAGAGACTTACTTTTCTTAGTTCTGAAAAATGATTTAATAACTGAAATTAATAACAGTTATTTTAATAATGTAGAAAACTCATAAGTTGCTTTTTTGTACCGGTACCATAAGTATATACTTATGTGGTAAAAGAAATATGAGAGTTTTGCCAATAGATCTATAAAAAAAGCTAAAAGTCTTTTTAGTTCTAAAGTCCAGTCAAAGGGTTGATTAAAATCTCTTAAAGGTAAGTTGTTTAAATATGTAGTATTTGGCAGGCTGATTATTTTTGAAAAAAGTAAGATGGCAATTGAAGCCAGTGCCATATATGCGAATGTAGACCACCAGTCGTTTTTAACAATTCTAAGACTATATATTAAACTGTCAATAATAGACATATCGTCTGATAACACTGCGAAATATGATAGAGAGGATGCAATATAAAACCAGAAAAATATAGCAAATAATATTATGCCTAATATTGAAGCAATCACATCAAAATTGAAAATGTTTTTACCTCCGATATAAAGTGCAAGAAGTGATCCTCCGACAATAAATTCTACTAAGGACAAAGTTGCCAGTGCGGGTAATTTTCTGACCACGAATAAAACGGTTTCTCTAAAAGGATTTTTGTCATCATCTTTTCTATTAAACCATCCTATAGCTACTATTTGTATTGTAACCTGGATAAAGATGCTGTATGATACATAAAGCCAAAAAGTAAAGAATGCGCTGTTGTTTGTATTAAATGCACTGTTTAACTCTAAGTTGGTGTGGTTGTGTAGATTATTAAAGTCTGTGAAGCCAAAAAATACTGCAAATGGAACAAGAGCAAAGAAAAAAGTTAACAAAGTAAATCTGAATGTCCTTTCCAATTCTAATCCATTGCTAATAAATAAAGAGGCCGTTTTATTTAAAACATAGAATACCTTCCATTTTTTTGAAATATCTATACTACTCATTGACTAGTTAGTTATAGTTATATAGCTGTTTTTATTTATTATGACTATATTGTTATTTGAAATTAAGGATAGATGTATTATGATATACAGATTTGAGAATTTATTGTACTAACTGTAATGAGAGTCTAAAAAAACCTTGTTGTTTTTGTAATGTACAGGAAATCAAATATGTATTAAGTTGTGTTTTTGAGGTGTATTATTAACCGGAAACGAATACTTTCTTTTACCGAAAGAAAACTACTACAGGGTTTTTCTCAAAATAGACTCATAGATAATTATTTTGGAGCTAGATTCATTATATTTGTTATAATCACATTTGGTTCTTAAAGAATTGCTGTATTAAGTAAATTTTAAGTGTGTTATTTTTTAATAAAAACTTTAATTGAATAAATAATTAGTAATGATAATTAATGATTTTTCAGAAAAGAATTCAATATTGAATCAGTTTATTTCGGAATTGAGAAATATAAATATTCAACAGGACAGGATGCGTTTTCGCCGCAATCTAGAAAGAGTAGGAGAGGTGTTGGCGTATGAGTTAAGCAAAAGCTTAAAGTTTTCGGGACGTACCATTAATACTCCTTTGGGAAGAAAGCAAATGAGTTTAATAGATAAGGAACCTGTTTTGTGTTCAATTTTAAGAGCAGGAATGCCATTGCATACAGGTGTTTTAAATTATTTTGACAAGGCTGAAAATACATTTATATCTGCATTTAGAAAACATCATAATGACGAAGATGAATTTGAGATTGTTGTAGAGTATGTGGCCACCCCTTCAATAGAGGGAAAAACTTTGATATTGATTGATCCTATGCTTGCTACGGGATCTTCGATGATTTCGGTGTATCATTCGCTCCTCAAGTTTGGAAAACCAAAAGAGATTCACATATTGTCAGTAATTGCTTCGAAAGAGGGAGTTGAATATATTTCGAATGAATTTCCTGAGGATACTACATTGTGGATTGCCACAGTCGATGATAAACTAAACGATAGAGGTTATATTATTCCCGGTCTTGGAGATGCAGGAGATTTAGCTTATGGAGAAAAGTTGTAGTGTGTGAATTGTTACCGGGGCTGAGTAAAAAAAATAATCATGAAGGGTTTATTAATTATAATTTTATTAGTTCCAATTCTTTCTTTTGGTCAGTATTCTCCAAAAGAAGAAAGTAATTTTGCGAAAAATGAATTGTCAGAATTGACAGATTATAAGAATACAATCCGGTGGAATATTACTCCTTTTATGATCTTTGGGTATAGGAATATTAATCTGGGATATGAAAGGGTTTTGTCAGATAAAAATACTGTATCTGTTAATGTCGGATATCTGGAAATTCCCAAATTACTTACTCAGTCAGAAAAGGTAGAGTATATTGATGGAGATTCTTATAGAGGAGGTTTTAGTATTTTTGCAGATTATAATTTTTATATAGCCAACAGGAATGTTCGGAAAGCACCCGAAGGTGTATATTGGGGAGTATTTGCAGGTATATATAACCAGAAATTTGGCACTAATTTTAATTTAGTTGATGAAAATAACGGAAATATTGCGCTAGCCAATGCTGATTTGAAAGCTACTGTAAATAACCTGAACTTAGGTATGCAGTTGGGATATCAGTTCGTGTTTTACGACAGGTTCACTGTCGACTTAGTTTTGGTTGGGCCGGCACTGAGTTTCTATACCGGGAAATTAAGTGGGGATATTGAAATATATGATGAAAATATAGAAGAAAACGAGATCTATAAGGAATTTGTTAACATGATTATGAATAAGGCTCCATGGCTGGCCGATGTTGTTGATGAAAAAGAAATTTCTGCAAAAGGCGGAAAATCAAACTTTTCATTATTTGGCGGGAATTTTAGATACGTGCTTCAAATAGGGTATAGGTTTTAAAATAAATGGGGTATTAAACAATTTAAAAAGTAAGTTTTTATTTGGGTGCTGTAAATTTATGTTTAAATTTGCACCCGCAAACAGCGAAAAGGTTCCATGGCCGAGTGGCTAGGCAGCGCTCTGCAAAAGCGTCTACATCGGTTCGAATCCGATTGGAACCTCAAGTTAAAATCCTCACTCGTAAGAGTGGGGATTTTTTATTTCCAACAACGTCAAAAACCCTGTTTTTGTAAGTGGTTGGAAATAAAAAAGACCAACAACGCACCAGCGTTGGGGATTTTAATTTGCAATGGTAGAGTTTTCGGATCACGCAGCGCAGCGGAGTAATCCGACTGATGCAAGGGACGTGTTTTTGTAAGTGGTTGGAAATAAAAAAGACCAACAACGCACCAGCGTTGGGGATTTTAATTTGCAATGGTAGAGTTTTCGGATCACGCAGCGCAGCG
>JBDLJM010000046.1 GCA_039714315.1 Bacteroidota bacterium
CGGTGAAAATTCAGTAGTGATTACTGAATAAGTGAATTACATTGGCAAAAATCTAAAAAAAGGCTGTTGACATTACTCAACAGCCTTTTTTATATTAACCGAATATTACATCAGTTCATACAAACTTCTTAATTTTTCACGAGTAGCAATTTCTTTCCAGTTTTCTCCTAAGGCATTTTCCCAAAGAGGTTCTAAACTTAATGCCACATCTATCATTGTATCAAAATCCTTATCAGAAAGTCCTTTACATATTCCCTGGGGAATTTCTACATTATGTTTCTCAACCATCTGCTTGAATTCTTTCACTCCTTCGGGGTAAAATTCTTCCAACTGATCGAAAACAATGCAATTTCCCACTCCGTGGTGAGTTCCCAGCAAGAAACCAAGACCATATGACATAGCATGAGCCACACCTACCTGAGAATAAGCTATAGACATTCCTCCGTGGAAAGATGCCATCATCAACATATCCTGAGATTCATCGTCAAATTCATCTTTTTCAAGGAAAACTGTACGACAGAGATCCATCGACTTCTCGCCATATGATTTACTGAAAGCATTTATATAATTACCTGTTAGTGATTCAACATTGTGGATATAACAATCCATACCTGTGTAAAACCATTGATTTTTTTCAACACCCTGAATCAATTCCGGATCCAGTACCACCTGATCGAATGGTGTGTGATCCGAATTCATACCGAGTTTTCTTGTTGGCCCCGTCAGTACTGTGGTTCTGGAAACTTCAGCTCCTGTTCCCGAAACGGTAGGTACACCAACATGATAAACACCCGGATTTTTTACTAAATCCCAGCCCTGATAATCTGCCGATGATCCCGGATTTGTCAACATTAAAGCTACTGCTTTGGCATAGTCCAACACAGAACCTCCCCCAATACCAATTACCCCGGAAGGTAATTCTGAATAGGCTGCCTTAATATCGTCCCTTAACTTATCGGTAGTTTTGGTTTTTGGTTCATCATCAACATTAACGAAAATAATTTTATCATTAAATTTCAGAGGAATTCTCGAAACAAAACTTTCATTATTTTCAAACACATCATCTACTAAGTATATAAATGGTGATGTATTTGAAGTTCTTTTTCCTTCTACAATCTCTCCTATCTGGCTAAAACTCCCCCTTCCAAAAATAACGCGGGGTACCATTGGAAAGTTTCTATAATCTGTCATCTCTTTTTCTTTTTTACTGACTACAAACTCTTTGCGAAAACCTTTTATTCATCGCCTAAAAAGGCATGTGCAGCTTCCAGGTCCTGAGGAGTATCAATTTCTATACCCATATAATCAGTTTCTACCATCTTAATTTTCTTACCGTACTCTAAATATCTTAAAGCTTCTATTTTTTCCGTAGCTTCATTAACCTTCATTGGTAAACGAGAAAAATCCATCAAAGCTTGTTTTCTAAAAGCATAAACTCCTATATGCTCAAAATACTTTGCCCCTGCCTCTCTATCACGTGGATAAGGTATTGGTGATCGCGAAAAATACATTGCAAAATCATCATTATCTACAACAACTTTCACATAATTCGGATCTTCTATCTGATTTACCTTCGTCATTACCTGCATCAGGGAAGCAAGATCTATCTTATCAGCATCTTTACCCTTAAATACTTTAAGGACTTTCTCTAAAGGCTCTTTCTTTGTAAAAGGTTCATCTCCCTGTACATTTACAACAATATCCGCATCAATTTCAGCTACAGCTTCAGCAATTCTATCACTACCGGTTTCATGCTCCTTTTTACTCATTAAAGCCTTACCTCCGTGCTTCTCTACCTCTTCGAAAATAATATCACTGTCAGTTACTACATATACATCATCGAATAAATTAGTTTTAACAACAGCTTCAAAAGTCCTGATAATTACACTTTTTGAACCTAATTTTGCCATTAACTTACCCGGAAACCTAGAAGCACCATAACGTGCCGGTATCATAGCAATTACCTTCATATTCCAATATATTAGTTTATTTATCTGCCTTTCGGATATTCTAAAAAAAATAAAACAAACAGTTCTTCAAATGAACAGTCAATTAAAGTACTGATTTTATAGCTGCAACCATTTTATCTGCTCTTTCTTTAACTTCCTCCTCGGTCCAGTTAAGCTTAATTAGAGTAGATATTGTTCTACTAATAACTTCATCTGAGGCCGGAAATTTCATCTCAGCATAATTTGGCATCCCCTCTCTAATTTGTTTACTTATTGGAGAAACACTTTCTAAATTATGTAAGTGTTGCCACTTCTTTACATAGTGCCAGTTATTATCAAACCAATAAAAGTTTCCATCGGTTCCAAATTCACCAAGTGCAGCATGAACTTTTCTGGTTAATTCTTCCGTTGGTAAAAAGAAAGAAAGAAAAGAAAAGTTATCACCCTCAGGATCCGGTATTACTCTAAATGAAACTTCCTCAATAGTTGCAAGTGCCTCTTTAAGTATAGTTTTATTCTTTTTTTGAACCTCTATGATTTTATCAAGTTTTCCCATTTGGGCAATACCTACAGCTGCATTCAGTTCTGAAATTCTATAGTTAAACCCAAGGTGCGGATGTGATTCTGCTCCTCTGTCATTTCCAACATGGTCGTGACCGTGATCCTGATAAGCATCGGCTTTCACCGCAAAATCATCATTATTAGTAATAACGGCTCCACCCTCGCCACAGGTAATAGTTTTTACATAATCGAACGAATAACAACCAACATCACCGTAAGCTCCAAGAGCAGTTCCTTTATAGCTGCCGCCAAAAGCCTGACAGGCATCTTCTACCAACTGCAAATTATTCTCAACGCAAATCTTTTTAAGTGCATCAAGGTCGGCCATTGCTCCACACATATGAACCGGCATAATTGCTTTAGTTCTATCAGTAATTGCAGCTTTTACAGCATCTGGATTTAATGTCAGAGACTCATCAACATCAACTAAAATTGGTGTAGCTCCAACTGCTATAACAGATTCAAAACTGGCCACAAATGTAAAGGTCGGCATAATTACCTCATCACCAGCTCCAACACCCGCAATAGCCAAAGCTGTAGTAACAGCAGCTGTTCCGCTTGACAGTAATTGCGCGTGTTTAACGTCCATTTTCTTCTCAATAGCCTGCTCAAGCTCTTTTGCTTTCCAGTGACCGTTTCTGGCACCATCAAAACCGTAACGCATTAAAACTCCACTATCAAGAACATCATTAACCTCTTTTCGTTCGATATCGTCGAACCATTCAAATCCTGGCATATCTATAACTTGTTATATTTTTATCAAAATTGAAGCACAAATTTAATAATATTAAATAATAAATCGTTCTAATGTAGCCTCTACTTATTATTGTTAACCGATGATATAACTTCAACAGGACAATTACTTCATGTAAAACACTGGCTCCCCGCACCTTACCGATCCAACTAAATGAATATCTAATATTAAAAATTATTCTGAAACATATTTCAATTTAAAATCCATCGCTACTATTCATCAAACGTTTTTACATGTCTTTTAAGTATGAATTTTATGCGCCTATTCCGGCTATCCGCTTATAGTTTTGCCTGCTGAGATAGCTTACAATAGTTATGTGGGGTCCACACTTGAGGCGTGGCCGCCACATAACTTTGTTCGCGAATCTCAGCAGGCAAAAGCTATCGCTACTATCCGGGGCGTATATTACGGTGCTCTGCAGCTGTAAAAAAATGAATTACCAGTTACTTAAAACTTAATTCAATAAAAAAATGCTGCTTTTCAAAACAGAAAAGCAGCATTATCGTTTATTTTTTCTCCCTGAACAATTAAATATGTCCGGGAAATGATTTAAAAATTTTACTAAAACCAATTAAATTTCAAGATGCTCCGTTAGATTTGAAGTGTAGTTCTTTTTTACGAATATCAAATCTCCAACATAACAGGACTAAGGAAATAAGCGAAGCTATTCATGAACTCAATTGAAGTTATTGTTTTGTGAATAATATATTTTATGCGAAAAAAATTGAATTACACAAAAAAGATAATCTGCATTAGCTGCGCTGAACCTAAAGGTTTTTTATGTTTATTTGGTATAATTTATCTCCCCAGCATTTTTTCTTTTAAGCTTTCCTGTGCAGGTTCTTTACCCAACCATATACCAAACAAAGCTTTTTTAAACTCTAAACCTTTTATTGTTGAGCTGAGTTTATCATTTTTATATATTTCTACTCCAACATCCGGAATGTATACCATATTATAGGTATCATCAATTTTTATTTCCTCCTTAAATACAGCGATAAACATTTCAATTTCACCTTTTAAAGGATCTATATTACCTCCAAGTGATTTATCAAAACCTTCGCGGGTTGAATTTTCCATCTTTTCACTTGTAATCATTGAGGATACAATATGCAAACGAATAGCCATAGGCTCATTTCCATTAATAATCTTGGAAACGTCCGCATCTCTATCCGTCAGATACAATCCTCCTACATATAATTTCAAAAAATACTTTGTTCTGATTCCGGCACCATTCAGATCTAAATTACTATCTCCGGCTTTTATAGTTTCGGGCATAATAATTCCACCTATTTCCTGCGCTAACGAACTAAACGAAATAAATAAAATCGAAATAGAAAATATTAGTAACTTCTTCATAATTGTGCATATTTATAAGTTTGAACTGTGAATTTAGTAATTTATTTATCAATAGACTAACTTTGCAGCATGCAAGAAAAATCACATTCAACAGATAACATTCTAAAAAGGCTTAATATTTCTTCTTTAAACGAAATGCAAAAACAGGTAGTTGAAGCATTTTATTCTGATAAAGATTTAGTTGTACTGTCACCAACCGGGTCAGGAAAAACTCTGGCTTTTTTATTGCCAATTGTACAGTCGCTTAATAGTGATAATGATGAGATCCAAACACTAATTCTGGCTCCTTCAAGAGAATTAGCTCTGCAAATAGAGTCGGTTTTTAGAAGCATGGGAACCGGCTTCAAAGCAAACTGTTTTTATGGAGGGCATTCGTTTCAGGTTGAAAAAAACAGCTTAAAACACCCACCGGCAGTACTAATTGGAACTCCGGGTAGAATTGCGGATCATATAGACAGATCTACATTTTCAACTCAAAATATCAACACGATTGTTCTCGATGAGTTTGATAAGGCCCTTGAATTTGGTTTTCACGACGATATGAAGTTCATTATTCGCGAGCTGGAAAATTTAGATCAAAGAATACTAACTTCGGCAACTAAAACCGATGAAGTTCCTGCTTTTACAGGTATAACGGATCCTGTTGAATTAAATTTCCTGCCAACAGGCAAACAGGTTAAAGGACTATCAGTCAAAAAAGTAATTTCTGAGGAGAAAGATAAATTACCTACGCTTTTCGATTTAGTCTGTGACTTAGGTGATGAATCCACACTTGTATTTTGTAATCACCGTGAAGCCGTAGAGCGCACAAATAACTACCTGAGTAAAAAGGGAATAACATCTACATTTTTTCACGGAGGAATGGAACAACAGGACCGCGAAAGAACTTTGATAAAATTCAGAAATGGAAGTTCAAAAATCCTGGTAACATCCGATTTGGCTTCCAGAGGATTGGATATACCGGAAATTAAACATATTATACACTATCATCTGCCTTCGAAAGAGGATGCTTTTACTCACCGTAATGGTAGAACAGCAAGAATGAATGAAGAAGGTGCTGCATATGTGATTTTATCCAGAGAAGAAAATCAACCGGACTACATTCCAATATCGATTGACACATATTATATTTCAAAAAATATAGAGCTTCCCAAAGCACCTGAATGGGAAACAATATTTATTGGAAAAGGGAAAAAAGACAAGGTTAATAAAATTGATATTGTTGGTTTCTTATCCAAAAAAGGCGAACTCGAAAAAGGCGATATAGGACTTATTGAAGTAAAAGACTTCTTTTCGTATGCAGCGATTAAAAGAAGTAAAATAAACTCTGTGTTGAATAAAATATCAGGATTGAAAATCAAGAATAAGAAAGCTAAAATTGAAGTAGCGATGTAGGTTGCTGATTTTAATCTGAACTTGTTTCAGATTCCGATTCTTTAACAGTTGCTGACGTATAACTACAGCTGAGCATTAAAATAAATAAAGTTTGAAAAATATGAGATTTGGATAAAAGAAGACTAAGTAATACCGGTTGGCAGATCGGGCTATTTCAAGGATTCGACTATAAAAAAAACATTCATAATTGTATTCAAATCTCTCATCGAACTCAGGCTGTTAATACTTAACAATCTTTAAAGATTCTGATGACTGACCATAGCTTATTACCGCAATAAAAATTCCTGAATCTAAATCACGTCCTAATTCATCCTTTCCATCCCACTTTATTTTAAAATCAATATAAGCTTGCTGATAATTATCAACCAAGTTTCTTACTTTTTGTCCCTTTAAATCGTAAATAGAAATGTTAACATGTGATTTTTCACCTAAACAATAACTGAATTCTGTTATTGTATTAAAAGGGTTTGGTGAATTTTTAAAAGTATGTTTTTTCTTTTTTGTTATATAATCTTCATTTGCCAAAATCTTGTCGCTAAAATAGAAAAGCTTTGCACTCCCCGGTTGTAGTGTTACCTTAAATGATGATCTATCATCATATTTTATAAAGTCATAATTGTCATAATCAGAATATTCTAAATTGAATACTTTTAACTGATTTAGATTATATTGGGTCGAAATTGTTGCCGTAACCTCATTTTCATAATCCTTATTCATAATCATAACAAAATCCTTTTCTTCTGAATCTTTAAAAGATCCTATAAGTAAATTTGCATTCGACGAAACCTCTGAAACAATTGCCATCTCATCCAGCCCCTGAATTTTGTTATGCTCCGGTTTGTTGTGATATACTCCAACAGTTTTCAGCTTCATCATCTCTGCTCCCATTATCTTAATCTCCGGGTTTAGTTTTTGTATTGAGTTATAAATACTTTCCTTTTCAGGATTACCGGTTACACCCCAGTTTCCATGCCAGTGAAACCATATAAGTCCGCTTACACCATAAGTAAGAGAGGCATAAGACTGCCATTTATGCTCGGCATATGTAGGTGTTCTCCAATTTAAATCAGACTCTATTGTGCCATCGGTGCCTATAGCCTGTATTATATTGTAAAATGGCACACCGTAGCGAAGAGCATATTCCCTAATCACCTGAATATTCAGGAAAAACTTGTCTGTATCTGTTCCATTATTACTGAATATATATCTGTCGAAACTCAACATTTCAAGTTTTGTCTGATCCAGTAAACTCTCTATATACGAACGGTAATCCTCATCATCAACACCAGGCCATATATTAACAAAGCTCTCTCGTGCAGGATCTTTAACTTTCAGATAGGAAACAACTTTCCCTATATTTTTGAAGGAATTTCTATAAGGTTCATCACAGATGTGGTAACCAAGAACATTAGGATTATCTTTATACTTCTGAATAACAGGATCCAGTTTTGCCAGCATTTCAGGGGTAATTTCCGGTGCCACTAACGTGGATGGGTGACTCAAATAATTTTCCCCGCCCAAAAGGTTTGTAACTGAGATATAATACTTAAGATTATATTTTTCATATATTCTTATCAATTCATCCTCTGGTCTTACCCAGAGTCCGACATCAAACCCGGCATTTTTATATTCCTGAAATACGCTTTCATTGTATGGAGACAAATTCCATGCATATGGAGGAGACCAGGCACTGAGCAAAAACTCATCACGCTGCCAGTATTCATTCACAACATCAGCCCTTAACACCGTATCAATGGTTTCCTCATTATGAACCAGACTATATCTTAGGTTGTAACTTCCCGTATTATTAAATTTAACTTCCCAAATAGTTGTATCACAATCTCCGGGCAGAAGCTTAGGATGTTCATTTAGCAACTTTCCGTTTATTAACTCAACATTTTCCGTCAATTCAAGTTTACTATTCAAACCGGAAGTTTCATCATCTCCAATATTTAATAATGTAGCAACAAGCTTTAGATTTTCATCAGGTTTAATGGTAGACCTTTCTATTTTAAAAGCAGAAATTATTGGATTCGCAGGCATATGAACAATCCTGAAATAATCTATCTCAAATGTATTGTCTTCAGAACTGGAGTTTACGGTAAAATTTGCAATTCTGGTAATATTATCAACCCACTTATCATGAGTTCTCAAATCTATAACATACTCATGAAAATCAGCATCACCAAAAATGTTATACTGATATATTACACTCTTTCCGCTGCTGGTTTCCCAGTTTAATAAAATTGAAGTACCTCCATGTGCCTTTAGTCTAAAAATAATTTTGTAGTAATTATCTGAATTAACTTCAAAAACATCGCTCCCGATTACAGCGAAATCACCGTCAACATCAGTAATAGCCTTAAGCACTCCATCAGCCACGCTTATTTCTCCTGAATTGGCTCTAATACTCCATCCCTCTGAATTTTCGTTAAACTCCCAGCCTTTTCCAATTTCGTTTTGGGCATAACTGTTTATACTCGCAATTAAAATTATTAACGTTATTAAAAATGAATTAGGAATAACTTGCATCTGTAAATAATTGGTTCTGCATAAATGTATATAATAAAACAATTATGTTATTTACAAAATATTAGATATTAGTAATAGAATCTTCTCATTATAAACACAGTTTGGTTCTTCAAAACATACAAATTCTCATAATCAAAGTCAATATTCTATCAATATTTGATTTAAAAATAGTAGCAACTATTAATTAAAATCACATACTTTTATTACTAATTTTTTTTATTTATTAATAAAACAGCTAAACTATGAAGGTATTTTACAAGCACTCAATTTTTATTTTCACTTTTTTAATACTAGCAGTGATTAATAATTTGAAGGCACAGGAAACATTAGATCTAACAGGCGATAATCTTGGGGATCTCTCAGAATCGGGATTAAACTCATTTACTGCTGTTATAGGATTTAATATGCCGCCAAATGATGCTATTATAGTTGTTAATTCAGATAAAGGCACAGAATATTCCATGAATTATAGTAGTGCAATGTGGCATGAGGATTTAGAAGATGAAATACCACAGATAATAGGATTAGCCGCTGAAGGTGATAAGGGGGCTGAAGGCCCAGGAACACTTGAATTTACAATAAATAGCGGTATAGCTTCACTTGCATTTCAAACTTACAGTGAAGAACACGATGATATTGACTTTGTAGATCCTGTAGTCTATATTAATGACGTAAAAGTAACTGATTTTGAAGAGATAAATGTAGAAGGTGAAGTGAACATAAAATTTGTTAACGAAGCCGAAACCAAAAATGAGGATGACGATACTGACAAGTACGATTTAATAGTGATAACGTCTGTTAGCTGGACAAATTATGGTCTTGCACTGGATGATTACAGACTTAACCCTATAAATTTCCACCCAAATCCCATTGGAGATAATGGAATATTAAATTTCGATAATTACAGTCTGACTAAAATTGAGATATATAACACTGAAGGAAGAAGGATAAAAACTTTTGAAAACATTAAAGGAAACAAAATCAATATCTCCGAATTAGAAAAAGGCATTTATTTTATGATTGCAGAAGATGTTGACAATAAAAAATACTCTTCAAAGGTTATTAAATAATATACTTTTTTACCATAAAAAAAGAGCGAAACCGAAAGTGATATTTTTTGGTTTCGCTCTTTTAAGTTCCAATTATTTTCCACTATGGAAACTTAGGATACTTTTTAAAGTTCGGCTCTCTTTTTTCCAAAAATGCTTTTTTACCCTCCTGGGCTTCTTCCATCAAATAAAACATTAAAGTAGCATCACCTGCAAACTCCATCAACCCTGTTTGCCCGTCAAGCTCGGCATTAAGTCCTCGTTTCAGCATTCTAATTGCCATAGGCGAACGTTTCTGAATTATCTGACCCCATTCAACACCTGCATCTTCAAGTTCTTCTAATGAAACAACCTTGTTAACCATTCCCATATCTTCGGCTTCCTTGGCTGTATATTGAAGGTTCAGGAACCATATTTCTCTTGCTTTTTTCTGGCCCACGTGACGTGCAAGATACGAAGAACCAAATCCGGCATCGAAACTACCTACTTTAGGACCTGTTTGTCCAAACTTAGCATTATCGGAAGCAATAGTAAGATCACAAACTACGTGAAGTACATGTCCGCCGCCAATTGCATAACCGTTTACCAGTGCAATTACCGGCTTAGGAAGCGAACGGATCTTTTTATGTAAATCCAGTACATTTAATCGAGGCACACCATCTTCACTGATGTATCCCCCTACTCCTTTCACATTTTGATCGCCCCCTGAACAAAATGCCTTATCTCCTGCTCCTGTTAGCAATACCACATCTATATTAGGATCCTCCCTGCAAATATCAAATGCATCCAGCATTGCCATATTTGTTTCCGGACGGAAAGCATTATAAACTCTGGGACGGTTTATCGTAATTTTTGCAATACCTTCGAACATTTCGAATTTAATATCCTCATATTCTTTAATGGTTTGCCATTCTCTTTTAGCCATATCTCTATTAATTCTGATCTATAATTTAAGGAAAACAAATGTAAACAAAACAGCTCAAAAATTAGAATAAAATCCGTCTAGTTGAAGTTTATTGGAAGATGCGTTATATATATTGTAACATAAATAATGTACTGACCGGCCTCCGGCACCCACCAAAACAGTAAAGCATGATCAATAAATTATATTTTTCAGCTAAATAACACTCGTTATCCGGCAATTTAATATCAGAAGAAAACTCTTAACAACATTGTGAATAAAATATTTAATAATTATAAGTAATTACAATAAAGTTGACTATTTTTTGTCTTTGATTTATAAGGAAAGCTGATATATTTTCACACAAACTTGCTATGTCTTCCATTACATAAAGTATGAATAAAACACAGCATATTAAAACTATAATAATGAACTATTTAGAATAAAGTTTAGTGCAAAAAAAAATCCCCATTCATAACTCACCAATTTTTTAAAATGAAAAATTTCAAATTACTATTATTTTCTATAAGTGTTTTACTTATAACAGTATCCTGTTCTGAAGAAATAACAGAAAACAAAGTAGCTCCTGTAAAAATTAGCCAGGGATATATCAATTATATATCGGCATTTACTTCCGGAGTAATTCAACGAAATCAGGAAATTAAATTTATATTATCCAAACCGGCAGTATATCCATATGAAGCAGGGGGAGAACTACCGTCTGATATTATATCTGTTTCGCCGGAAGTTGATGGTACATTAACCCTTGAAGATCAATACACGGTTGTATTTAAACCTGATGAACTTCTAAATTCGGCTACAGTTTTTAACGGTAAACTGAATTTAAAAAAACTTGTTGATGCTAAAGGTGAATTTGCCGATTTTCCTTTTCAGTTTCAAACTCTGAAGCAAAACATAAAACTTGTCTACCATCAATATAAGCCATACGATGACTCCTACGAGAAAAACTATCTTGAAGCATCAGTATTCTCTTCAGATTTTATTGAAGATGAAAAATTGGAGAAATTAATATTTGCAGAACAGGGCAACCGAAAATTACCGCTTAAGTTTATCCGTAAATCAAATACCGAAATTTCTGTTGTTGCCGATAGCGTTATCAGAAGAAAAAACAAAGAGTTTGTCTTTTTAAGTTACGATGGAGAAAGTATAGGTATTGACGATTCAGACAATTTTAAAATTAATATCCCAAGCATTAATAGTTTCGAAGTACTGGAAGTTAGAAAAGGATACTCTCCAAAAAGATTTATCGAGATAGTTTTTTCACTGCCGGTTTCCGATAATCAAAATATAAAAAGCTTTGTAAGTGTAAACGGCGACAGATATGATTATACAATAGACAAAACCGTATTAAAAATATTTCCCGGCAGCGATAATAATGATAACAATGTCATTATCTCGGAAGGATTAGCAAGCAATAATGATAAAAAACTAACAAAAAAACACATTTCAAAAATTACCTTTAAACAGGTAAAACCTGAAATAGAAATTATTGGAAAAGGTGTAATTATGCCCGATTCCGACGGACTTATATTTCCGTTTAAATCTATTGGGCTAAAAGAAGTAAAGGTTAGAATCGTCAGGGTATTTGAAAATAACATGGGGCAGTTTTTTCAGTCAAATAATTTTTCAGGCGATAATAACCTGAAACGTGTTGGCCGCCCGATTTATAACAACACAATACCTTTAAACAGCGACAAAGCCATTAACTACAACATATGGAATAACTTTAATGTCGACATTTCTAAATTAATCGATATAGAACCCGGTGCAATATATCAGGTAAAATTAAGTTTCTCGAAAAACAACATTGTCTTTAATTGTGGCGATTCCAAAGATGATTCGTCGTTGGCAAGCATCGAAAATGATAATGAAAACTGGGATGCTGCATCTAATTACAATTATTATGACGATTACTACTACGACGATTACTATCCGCAAAATTATAATTGGAAAGAAAGAAATAACCCCTGTAGCACGTCTTATTATACCGGTTCAAAATTTGTTTCAAAAAATCTAATCTCATCAAATCTGGGATTAATCTGTAAACAGGACGAAAGCGGAACATATCAGGTTGTAGTCAGTGATCTGCGTACAACTCTACCGGTTGCAGAGGCTAAAGTAGAAATATTCAATTTTCAAAATCAGCCTTTAACTTCCGGCAAAACAAACACTGAAGGAATATCTACATTAATTACTCCTAAAAAAGGATACTATATAAAAGTAGAAAGTGAAGAACAAAAATCTTATTTAAGAATCGATGACGGAACTTCACTATCATATAGTAAATTTGATATTGCGGGGAAAAAATCGAAAAAAGGAATAAAAGGTTATATCTATGGCGAAAGAGGTGTATGGAGACCGGGAGATACACTACACCTTACATTTGTATTGGAAAACAAAAGCAAAACTCTTCCCGAAAATTACCCGGTAACTTTTGAACTTTACAATCCAATGAATCAACTTGTTCAGCGGGAAGTAAAAAACAGTAGTGTTAACGGTTTCTATACTTTTAAAGCACAAACAGCCGGTGATGCTGCCACAGGTAAATGGTACGTAAAAGCAAAATTAGCCGATACAGAATTCACTAAAACGCTTCGTATAGAAACTACAAAGCCAAACAGACTAAAAGTAGAGCTAAAATTAAACAACAAAGTAATAAAGGCTAAAAGCAATAATAAATTAACTCTTTCTTCCCGTTGGTTACACGGAGCTAATGCAGGTAGTTTAAAAGCATCAGTAAAACTAAACCTCAAACCTGTAAAAACAACTTTCAAAGGATACTCACATTACATTTTCGACGACCCCACCAAGTCATTTTCTTCGGAAGAAAGTGTTGTATTTGACGGAAAATTAAATCAAAACGGAGAAAAAACATTCAGTTACTCTCCAAAAGACAATGACAATATTCCCGGAATGCTAAAAGCGCGTTTCACAAGTTTTGTTTACGAAAAAAGCGGTGACTATAGTCTGAACACTCAGGATTTTCTCTATTCAAACTACAACAACTATGTTGGAATGAATATAAAGCTCGACGACAAAAATCACAATATGATTTATACTGCCAAAGATCATATTGTTGACATAGCAACTGTGAATGCTGAAGGAAATAAAGTTAACAGTAGTGTTTCGTACAAAATATATAAATTAAAATGGAGCTGGTGGTGGAGTTCAGATAACGACAATATTGCTCACTACATAGCAAATACTGATTATATTGTTAAAAAAGAAGGAACTTTAAGCACGAAAAACGGACAAGGAAGCTTCAAATTTAAATTCAACAACAACGAATGGGGACGCTATTTAATTCTGGTAAAGGATAAAATTAGCGGACATACAACAGGAAAAATAGTTTATATCGACTGGCCAAACTGGAGCAGCCGAAACAACCCAAATCCTGAAGCGGCAAGTATGCTGACATTTAACAGCGATAAAGACAAGTATTCTGTTGGTGATGATGTTGTTCTGAACGTACCAACATCCGGCGAAGGAAGAGCCCTTGTAAGTATAGAGAAAGGCGATAAAATACTACAGATGTTTTGGGCAGATACCCAAAAAGGCCTTACAAAAATAAAATTCAAAGCAAGTGCCGACATGTCACCTAACGTATATGCTAATATTACATACATTCAAAAACATTCGCAGACAATAAATGACCTGCCGATAAGAATGTACGGTGCTACACCTGTTTATGTGGAAGACCCGAATTCACATATTAATCCAGTTATATCATCTCCCAAATCAATAGAACCGGAAAGTAATTACAAAATTACGCTAAGCGAGAAAAACAATAAAGCCATGACATATACACTGGCAGTTGTTGATGAAGGTCTTCTGGACCTTACAAACTTCAATACCCCCGATCTGTGGAAACACTTCTATAAAAAAGAGGCATTGAGAACAAGAACCTGGGATATGTATGATTTTGTAATGGGTTCATTTGGAAGTAAACTTGAGCAAATGTTTGCTGTTGGAGGCGATAGCGAACTCATTAAAAAAGGAAATAAAAAGGCAAACAGGTTTGTACCGGTTGTAAAATTCATTGGTCCTTTTAATTTAGAACAAGGGAAGAGTAAAACTCACAAACTAAAAATGCCAAACTATGTTGGTTCTGTTAAGGTGATGGTTGTTGCGGGAAATAACGGAGCTTACGGAAAAGCAGATGTTGCTATCCCTGTAAAAAAACCGTTAATGGTACTGGCTACCCTGCCAAGAGTTTTAGGAAGCAATGAAACATGCGATCTGCCTATCACCGTTTTTGCAATGGATAAGAAAATAAAGTCGGCAAAAATTACAGTTAAGGTAAATGACAAATTAAATATTGAAGGTAATTCTACATCAACTCTGAACTTTAAAAATACCGGCGAAAAAATATCTTATTTCAGATTAAAAACAAGTAATAAAATTGGAGTTGCCAAGGTTGTAGTAACTGTAGAAAGCAATGGAATTAAAGCAAAGCACGAAATAGAACTGGATGTAAGAAACCCTAACCCGCCGGTTTCAATTAGCGAAGAGTATATGCTGGAAAACAAGCTTTCTATCAACAAAAAACCATTTGGGGTTGAAAATACAAACAAACTAAGTATAGAAGTATCTTCTATGCCGGCATTGAACCTGGAAAAACGCTTATCGTATTTAATACAGTATCCGCATGGATGTATTGAACAAACTACTTCGAGTGTTTTCCCTCAATTGTATCTTTCGAAACTGACAAACCTCAGCAGCGGAAGAGTTTCTGAAATAGAACACAACATTAAAGAAGCTATTAATCGTTTATACAAGTTTCAACTAAGTGACGGAGGAATGAGTTATTGGCAGGGAGCTACAACAGCCAATTACTGGGGTACAAACTATGCAGGGCATTTTATGCTTGAAGCTGAAAAACTGGGTTATGCCCTACCCTCCGGATTTAAAACTAAATGGGTAAAATATCAATCTAAAAAAGCCAATTCCTGGTCAGCGACCGATCAATACACAAGCAGTAGCGTACAGGCATACAGGCTATATACTTTAGCTCTTGCCAATAAAGCTGCAGTTGGGGCAATGAACCGACTTAAAGAACAGAACATAGATACAGAAGCCAGAGCTTTACTTGCAAGTGCCTATGCTCAAATTGGCCAGAAAGATATTGCCAAAGAGCTTCTTTTTAAAAATACCCAACAAACGCAGGTTTCAAAAAAACATTATTACTACAGCTATGGCTCTAAAGATCGCGAAACAGCTGTATTCCTTTATGCATATGCCGGCATTAAGGAAAAAGAACTCTCTTTCAACACTTTGAAAAGAGTAGCAGAAAATTTATCCGGCGAGAAGTATATGAGTACGCAAACAGCTGCATTCTCTTTATTGGCAGTTCAGAAATATATATCGCGTTTTAATCCTGATGACAATATAGATATTGAATATTCTATAGACGGAAAATCGAAATCTGTAGAATCGGCACTGCCTGTATACACGATAAATTTCGACAATTATGAAAAGTCCAAAAATGTAAAACTCGAAAATAACGGGGATGGATCACTATTTGTCAGAGTTATTAATAGTGGGATTCCATTAAAACACGAGGAGAAAGAATTCAGCAGGAATTTAACCCTAAAAGTCAGGTATACCGATACAAATGGTGACAATATTGATGTTGGCAACCTAAAACAGGGAAAAGAGTTTAAAGCTGTTGTAACCATAACAAATAACAATTCTATAGATAATATTAAGGACATTGCTCTGAATCAAATATTTCCTTCAGGATGGGAAATTGTAAATAGCAGATTATTGGGTACTGTAGACAAAACTTCAGATCAGCCCGATTATATCGATATCAGAGATGACAGGGTTTATCAGTATTTCGATCTCAGACAATCGGAAACAAAAACTTTTACAGTATCATTGATTGCAGCATACTCCGGAGAATACTATCTGTCGGGAGTATTGGCAGAAGCAATGTATAACGACAGCTTTAAAGCCATGATTAAAGGGAAAAAAGTTATTGTAACAAAATAGACAGATATTATATCTAATTAAGGATTATCAAAAGCCGGTAATAAGGATAAATGCTCTTATTATTGGCTTTTTTAGTTCGATCAATTCATATTCTTTGCTATAATACCAATTAAATTATGGAATGCGCTGTTAGCTTTGAAGTATAATTCTTTTTTACGAATTTAAAAATTATTGCATAGCAGAGCTACGGAAGCATTTTTAAATGAAATAAAAATGGATTAGGCGAAAAAGATATAGCGCATTTCATTGTTTATTTGGTATAAATACAATTAATTGAAGTTCCCCATGCCTTAGGTTTACCAATACGGGATATGAATATATCGGGGCAAAACATCTTGCCATAAAGAATATTTATCAATAGCCGGCAGAACTCCCAAATATCAATAGCAATGATGAGATATATTTGTTTTTAAGGTGCTGAACACCGAAATATAGTTCGCCCGGATGGCAGCGACAGCCTTTGTTTGGAATAGCTTGTGAGAAATATATTTTGGCGGCTGAGCCTTAGCGAAGACCCCGAAATGTAATTTTCGAACTGCTATACCGAACAAAGCTATAGCGGAGAGCCTGTCTGCCAATCCAGGCAGGCCGGAAATAGCGCCAAAAAAGAAATGAGAAACTTTAACAATTAATCCACAACTTCAAAATGCTTGCTTATACTGTTACCCTTAGAATCTAAGCAGGTAATTGTATGAAAGCCTTTATCAGCAATAAAAGCATAGGTGTGATTACTCTTCGTAGTCTTCACATACTCTCCATCGATATGCCAATAAACCGTCCCGTTTGAATTTTGATGTGCCAGCTCAAATACAACTTTCGATTTTTCGCCTAATTTGTTTTTAGGTATAAAAATTCTGTTTTCCTTATTAGGGTAAATCCATTGCATTACCTTGTTCTCTCTAACGTTACACGATTCTTTCCACGCCGGCAATTCCTTATAATATGTATTGTATTTTTTGTAATACCAGGCCTGAACAGACGGAAGTACAAAATAATTCCTTGTTACAATCTCCGAAACAGGATAACAGTTGCTGTTTACTCTGTACTTTTCTGTTTTATCCAGATGAACAGCTTTATGATAATCACATTTTTTTGATTCAACAGCGCGTAAAGGAGCAAGTATAGTATCCCTGTCTTCACAATATTCCGATGCTTTCATTCCACTTACAGAACACGTTTCTATATCTGCCAGATCATCATGAGGAACCTCAAACCAGCGGCTGTTTTTCAGTAACGAAAATACATCGAACATAAGAGGAGCAGCTGCCGAAACACCAAGTATTCCGGGTCTTCCTTCTCCATCAGCATTCCCTACCCAAACTGCAACAAGTTTATCCTTTGTCCAGCCAACAGACCATGCGTCTTTAAAACCGTGGCTCGTTCCTGTTTTCCAGGCAATATTGTTATTGGCATTGAAGTTTTGCCATCCGGCTTCATTTTCCGGTCTGTTTACTTTTCTCAATGCTTCGAAAACAGAGAAAATTGCACCACGCGATAACACACCTTTTTTTCTTAACTGTTTTTCCTCTTCATTTAACAGGGTTTTTGCTTCCGTAAAAGGCAAATTATTCTCTGTATCCTGTTGAAAATAATTTAAATCCTCGGCCATCCATGCATAAGCTCTCGAAATATTCCAAAGAGAACTTTCTGCTCCCCCCAGTATTAACGACAATCCATAATTGTCGGCTCCCCTGTTAATATTTTTTAGCTGTAAATCTTCAAGCTTTTTGTAAAATGCTTCTATCCCGTAATCGCGAAGTAAACGAACAGAAGGGATGTTTAAAGAACGCGACAGGCATAAACCTGCCGGTACTGCTCCTTCGTATTTCTTAATATAATTCTCTGGCATAAATCCATTGTATTGGGTAGGTATATCGGCCAGTAATGTATGAGGTAAAATCATTCCCTTATCTAATGCAGCAGCGTACAAAATCGGTTTCAGAATACTGCCTGTGCTGCGCGGAGCCTGAACTATATCTACATAATTGGAATTATCGGCATTTTTACTTTCAGAATTTCCAACGTAGCTTACTACCTCATTGCTTTTTAAATCGATAACCAAAACAGCGAGATTAAATATCCTGTTCTGAACAAGCTCACGGTTGTGTTTAGCACAAATATCAAGAACCTTTTTCTGTAGTTTATAGTCGATTGTTGAGTGATAAAGCTTATCACCGTCTTTACTTAATTTTTGCAGCAAGTGCGGGGCATAATTTGGTAAAGGATATGGTTTATCGGGAATTTCCTCCAACAGAGCCAGGCTGTATGTTGTTGAATCTATTAGCTCTCTGTTGTATAATTTTTTTAAAAGAAAATTTCTTTTTTTCAGTAACTTATCCCTGTTTCTTCCGGGGTGAATAAGCGACGGAGAGTTTGGCAGAACTGCAAGAGTAGCCGCTTCGGCCCAGCTTAACTCACTCGATTTTCGGTTAAAATATCTCCAGGATGCACTCTCCACTCCTACTACATTTCCTCCGAATGGAGCATTAGAAAGATATAACTGCAGTATTTCTTTTTTGGAGTTGTTTAGCTCTAACCCGACAACAAGAAAAAGCTCTTTAATCTTCTGTATATATGATCGTTTGGGATTTTTCAACCACAACCTTATAGTTTGCATAGAAATAGTACTGCCGCCCCTTTTTATCTCTCCCGATTTAATATTTGATGATAATGCCTTTACAATGCTGACAGGGTTTACACCAAAATGCCAATAAAAGTACTCATCTTCGAAAGTAAGTATACTCTGCTCAATCTTACTGTCCATTGATTTGCTTTCGGGAAAGCGCCATTGTCCGTCGCCAGCAATTCGCGCCGAAAGCAAATTACCTTCGCGTGAGAAAACCACTTTTGATTTTGGAGTTTCAAAAAGATTAGCCGGAAAAAAAATCCATAATGAAACTAACATTACAGAGATAAATAAAACGAAGTAAAGTATTTTGCTTTTAAAGCTTAGCATTTACATAAATATTTGATAATTCAGCCTGATTGACATTTGGTAACCTTTTAATGTACATTTTGCTATGCTTCACAATGCCGGACAACGAAAATAATCGCAATAATGAACTCGACAAATATATACTTGTGTTACGAAATTAACAACCTACAATATCAAATACCCGTTTTTTACAGTACATCAAAAAACAATATAAAAAAAGCAAATTGCACAGCCTTTAATTACTAACCAATTTCCACTTAATTAATTTACTTTTAATTTTATCTTTTAAATTAAAGTGCTTTGATATTTCCTTTGAATTATATCCTGAAATATATTTTGGAGTTTCTTTTTTAAGCTGGTAATACACGTTATCGTAAATCTTCCACCTGCATAAATCTATTGGAGTAACTCTTGACGAGTTAATATTTTCTGCAATGCCCGCTGCCTTAATACCTGCTGCGACTAATTCAGAGCAGAAAAACTTATCGAAGTTTTCTTTATTATGAACAAGCCTATCCAAAAATGGTATTTTACTTAAAATATCAATGGCTAATTTAACAACTTGCCACAAATCATATTTTTTTCTTTGATCTAAATGAAATCCCAGAAATTCCCTGAACTTATTTTCATCAAAATAATTATTTCTTATCTCATTGTTAAGAGGCAACCACCAAACATCGCCTCCATAATCCTTCAAAACATCGCTAAAAGTGTTTGTAGTAATACCTTCCCCATTTGCCTCAATAATTTTATTTGAAAATTCATTCACAGAACCCTGATCGTTTTCACGTTGCAAAATAATTCCAAGATGTGAAACATTCGACCGTGTTACAAGTTTAATTATTTTTGAAAAACAATTATCTCCGCCAAAAGCAATTACATCTCCGGGAAGCATTAATTCTCTAATTTCCGGGTATTCTACCTGGCGCATTTCTCCGCTTTTCATAGCTGATTATTTGAATAGTTGTATAGTAAATCTAATAAAATTTATACGATATCCAATAACGCATCAGGCTAACCTGCATCAGCATTAATTTTAAGACTATTATAAGTAAAAACCTATTTACTGTTGTTAGCCTTATAACCTATTCTTCTACGCTTATTTTGTTTAGTTTCCAGTTTATCTTTTTGCAACAGGAAGTTAATTGCTTTGTAGATGTCTTTGAAGTTTTTATTATATCTATTTTCAATTTTATTTAATCTTATCGTAATGTCTTTATTTGACAGAGCATATTGTCGAAGAAAAACAAAAGCACGTACAATTTGTATGTTTATTTCAATAGCTTTTGGGTTACTTAAAACACTGGCAAGCATAGCAACACCTTGTTCTGAAAAAGCAAAAGGCATATATCTTGTACCTCCTCTTTTTGAGGACGCATTTTGCGTCCTCAAACTATAATATTCCTCTTTAGTTAACTCAAACATAAAGTCGGGAGGGAAACGGGTAATATTTCTTCTTACTGCTTCTTTTAGACGTTTAGTTTCAGTTTCATAAAGTTCTGCGAGGTCAAAATCAAGCATCATTTTCTT
>JBDLJM010000047.1 GCA_039714315.1 Bacteroidota bacterium
TAATGCACTGTCAATCTTTATTCCGCTATCGGAATTAGTAAGGTAAAACATAGTGCTATCCGTAACATTGGTGAAATTTCCCGTAATTGTGAAACTATCATTTCTTTTGTCACACGAAAATGCACTTATTATTACAAAAGCCAACAGAATTATTTTTCTCATCTTTATTCAATTAAGTTAGTTTACTGATTATCTGAAACAAACATATAACTATTTTTTTAGTTTGCAAACTATTTTTATAGTTATATAACGCAATTTATAGTTATGTATTGTATGGAATTTCAAAATATCATTAGATTCATAAAAAAACCTTCTAATTGTACCTAACCCAAAAATACCGCGAACCCACAATCAAAAACAGCAACTCCTACAGGATGAAGGGTACTGAAATATTCCACACTCTGCTAAAAAACACTAAATTTACCACTGAAAACAAACAGATGCTTAGCACCGGTATTTTAACAAAATATCCTAACACAAAAACATTACATATTAAATATCCAGGATTAATATATTAAACACCAACCGACCTATGCATAAAATCAAGCCGTCCGTTAGGCGGCTTAAAAAAATTATATAGAAATGAAAACTGAATACAAAGTAAACGTAGACGATATAAATTACGGAGGACACATGGGCAACGACAGAGCCCTGACAGTTTTTCACCAGGCAAGAATCGATTTTCTGGAACAGTTTGGATATAGCGAACTAAATATTGGTGAAGGAATTGGTATAATCCTGGCCGAAGCCAATGTGAAGTATAAAAAAGAAGTGTTCTTAAATGATGTTCTTGATGTGGAAGTAGAACTCACAGAAGTAAAAGGGTTAAAATGGACATTATCATATAAAGCCACAAGACGATCAGACAATGCAGAGGTTTTTAACGGATCAACGATAATGCTTTCCTTCGATTATTCAGCAAGAAAAATTTGCAGAATACCATCAGGCTTTCTGGAAAAGATTGGGAAATAAAAAAACATACATTAGAAAGATGTAATCAACATGAAGAAATTACTTTACTCTTTAATATCAATTTTTATACTATTAATTATTTTCTTAATTAATAAGAAAAATGATGGAAACACGAATGAAATGAAGCAACAGGGAATGACATTTTATGTTGGAACTTATACAACAAACAGCAGCGAGGGAATTTATAAATATTCATTACTAGGCAATGGAATAATTGAATTTATTGGACTGGCTGTAAAAACAGAAAATCCATCTTTTATAACAAAAAGTGCCGATAAAAAATATCTATTGGCTGTAAATGAAAACAAAGATGGAACTATTAAATCTTTCGAAATAAATGAGGATAGCTTAAAATTTATTAGCAAAAGTTCATCAGGAGGGGCACATCCGTGTTTTGTGTCTGTAAATAAAGAAGGGTATGTGTTAGTTGCTAATTATACCGGAGGAAACGTAGGCTTAATAAAATTAGGCAATAATGGAAAGTTGTCAACACTATTAGATGTACAGCAACACTACGGAAAGGGAACTACTGACCGCCAAAAAACTCCTCATGCACACTCTGTTTGGTTTGAATCAAATGATAAAAATATTATTTCCGTAGATTTAGGAACCAACGAATTAATATTTTCATCTATAGATTCGGAAAAACAAAAATTGATTCCTTCAGAGCAGAAAAAACTAAAAATTGACGCGGGTGCCGGACCACGACACTTAACATTCCATCCGAGTAAAAAATGGATTTACACTGTAAATGAACTTAACTCTACAGTGAGTTTAATTAAAAAGGAAAAAAACAATTATGCTTTAGTATCATCATTTTCCACATTACCTAAAAATTGTACTGAAGAAAATACCTGTGCTGATATACATATATCAAACGATGGAAAATTTCTTTACGCATCTAATCGTGGACATAATAGTATTGCAATTTTTTCTATTGATACTGATGGAAAACTTAGACTACTGAGCCATGAGTCAACAAGAGGAAATGGTCCGCGAAATTTTTCACTATCGCCAGACAATAATTTTATATTGGTAGCTAATCAACATACCGATAATATTGTATCATTTAAGAGAGATGTAAAAACAGGAATGTTAAAGTATATTATGGAAGTAAAGGCTCCTGCTCCGGTTTGTATTTTGTTTTAACAGCTTTTAGTGAAGACCTCGTACTGTATTGGCAACAACAGCTAACACTGTATATTGGTTTTTATATTTAAACAAAAAATATAGAGATTTATTAACCCCGATATTTTTCAACTTACACAGTTTTTAGGATACTCACTTGCATGTAGTACTTAACATCAAGCGCTTTTTTATTATTTGGATATCTTCCTTTAATGTAGAATCATTACTAACCTAACTATGTCAGGAAGATGACACTCATTATTTTCATTCCGTTTGGTATAAACATTAACCCTAAGGATATTTTATATAAGCTATGATCTATTGATTTATAACAATAAATAAATGATTTATATCTCATAAACTTAAACTATGTATATTATTTTGTATTTTTAATTCAAATCCAAGAAATAAATGTCGCCAAAAACCAAATTCCTACTAATATCGCTGTGGTTAAGTATTAATGCTTTTTCACAGAACACTCCTTATTCATTATTAAACGATGAGCTTCTTAATAAGGTTAACACAACCTATATTAATAACCCGATGAGTACATTGTCGAAAAAACCAAACGATTTAGAGTTGTTTAATTACACTTTCGCCGTTTCGGTAAAAGATTCAAAACTTATTCAAAGTGGTAAATGGATAAAAAGCAAAGAAAACGAGTGGATTTGGATACTTAAAATAAAGGCCGGAGAAGCAAAAGCATTGAGTTTGGATTTTAAAAACCTCAAGCTAAATGAAAATGACAAGCTTTACATCTACAATAAACAAAATAACGTTTTTAACATATCTGATATAAATATTGACATTACCGATACTTATCAAAGTGATTTTTTCACAGGAGATAATTTAACAGTTGAGTTTGATCCGGTTTCGAATGACACTTTAAATAATTTTACATCAAAAATAACCGTTAACTATGCATATAAGGATGTTAACAACATAAATTCACTGGGTTTTGGCGCGTCGGATTTATGCCAAATAAACGCGAACTGTAATGAAGAAGAAAATTTTGATCCGGAGAAGAATGCAGTAGTTAGGATACAAACCAGAAAATCAACAAAGGGCTCTACATATTTTGGATGGTGCACAGGAACTATAATTGCTAATACAAGCAAGGACAATACCCAATACTTAATTACTGCCGATCACTGTTACAGCTTCCTAATTGACGGACAATATGAAGGTGCCTCGGAAGAAGATCTGGAAAACTGGGAATTTTATTTCAATTACGAATCTCCTACCTGCGAAAACCCAAATGAGGAGGGAGACCTAAATAAAAACAGGTTAACAGGGGCTATTTACAAAGCAAACTCCGGGATGGCCGGAGATACAGACAGCGATTTCTGCCTGCTGGAACTCACAACTCCATTTCCGGAGGAGTACCAGGTTTTCTGGGCCGGGTGGGACAACAGTGATATAGCTTCTCCTTCAGGATATTCTTATCACCATCCATCGGCCGATATTAAGAAAATAAACACTTATTCCAAACCTCTAACGTCCTCTCAGTTCGACAGCAGAGGTCCTGAAAATACACATTGGGAAGTTTTATGGGAAACCGGGGCAACCGAAGGCGGATCATCCGGATCGCCACTCTTCAATCCTATGGGACAAGTTGTTGGTGTACTAACCGGCGGAGCAAGTTCATGCTCAAGTATTATGAAGAACGACTACTTCGGAAAGATTTCATATAGCTGGGAATATGAACCGGAAAACAATTCACAATTAAAATACTGGCTGGATCCTGCAAATACCGGAATTGAACAAATGCTTGGATATGATTCAAACGGTGTAACAAAATCATTACACTTCGAAGATAATATAAAAATTATATCAAATCCAATTACCAACGGGACGCTCGATTTTGGCAAGATCAACCCTCAATTGCTTAATGAAGTACTTGTTTATGATATCAAGGGAGGATTAGTTTATAAAACAACCAACCCCAATAATACCAAATTCAGATTACATCTCAGAAGAGGAGTATATATTGTACGTACAATATACAATACTGTTGTATCAGTAAACATGATAGTATTCTCAGAATAACAACATCATATTTACTGATTACAATTATTTTTAATCCTTATAAACAAAATCCTTTCCAAAAGGAGCTATTGCAAGGCCGGCAAGTTTGAAGTGTTGTATAGCCCAGGGAATACCTATTATAGTCAGCCCAAAAAATAGACCAAACAAGATATGTGTTAAACTAATCCAGATACCTCCGGTCAGTATCCAAAGTACATTCATAAAAGTTGATAAACAACCGGGTTCTCCGTTTTTGTAGACTATCTCCTTATCAAACGGCCAAAGTGCCAGTCCGGCAAGTTTCAATGTCTGAATACCAAAGGGGATACCAATAATAGTCAACATCATAACGATACTCCCTATAAGATATTCTACTGCAATAAATATTCCTCCAAAAATTAACCAAATAATATTTCCTAATGTTCGCATATTTTACTTTACAAGGGGGTTTTAATAAAAAATAATGTAATTATGAATCTTATAAATTTCCGGTTTTGCCACCATCAACAGGAATATTAATTCCATTGATATAATCAGCTGCAGGAGAAGCCAAAAACGCAACTGCATTAGCAATCTCATTTGGGGCAGCAAATCTCTTCATAGGAATTAACTCCTTCATTTCCCACTCTATCTCCTCCATTGATTTACCGGTCTTGTCAGCCTTCATCTTTACAATATCATCATGCCTGGCAGTTAATGTTGATCCGGGAAGAACATTATTAACCGTAATATTATATTTCCCAAGTTCATTGGAAAGTGTTTTAGACCAATTGCCAACCGCTCCCCTAATAGTGTTTGAAACCCCTAATCCCTTTATTGGAGCTTTCACCGATGTAGAAATAATATTTATTATCCTACCCCAGCCTTTCTCTTTCATATTAGGAATAAATGCCTGAACTAATATGTGATTATTAATAATATGATTATAAAATGCTTCTTCAAACTCATCTATTCCCGCCTTATAAGTAGCACCTGCCTTTGGTCCGCCCATATTATTAACCAAAATATCGATCGAATTACCCTGAGCCAGATACTTATCTAATTCTGCTTCTAACTCTCCTCTTTTCGAATAATCAACAACTAATATTTTGTGTTTTTGACCATCTGATACATCTAACTTCCTAAATGTAGATTCAAGTAATTCAATATTTCTCCCGACTATTGTCACGTTCGCTCCCAAAATTGAAAGTTCGATAGCTGAAGCACTACCTATTCCCTGCGAGCTTCCACTTACGAAAGCCTCTTTCCCTTTTAAATTAAGATCCATAGTTGTCTGATAATTAAGCCTGAATGTCTTTTTTATTTAGTTATATAATGCGTAACTTTAGTCCACTACCTATATAAAACGAAACCGAAAGTAATGAATTATATATAGCTACCCAAACCATATAATTCACTTACCTCAAAATACACCCAAAAATACACCATGACGAAGAAAAATAACTCTAATGAATCCCTAAATGACTAAAAATACTTTCACAATAAACAGTTTCCCATTAATAATATTTACAGTCTCTTATGCTATCGGTATTATTTTATCGTCATACATCGGGTTTATAAACTTCAATACTTTGGCAGCAATAGCCTCTGCCACAATAATCATAGCTTTTGTGACACTTAATTTTATAAAAAGAAAAAACGGTCTTAAAACAATTGCTATAATTATATCTTCTTTAATACTTTCGTTTAGCAGCAATTCATTCAGAATAAATAAACCATATGCTATAACAAATAACAGTTTAGAAACAGAAATAATACTCCAAAAAATATATAATCGCAGTTCCAATTTCCAGAGTTGTATTGTTAAAGAAAAAAACAGCCCGAAAAAATACATTACATCTATTCCTATAAGCGATTCTACTGTTTACACACGTGGAGACAGTTTTTATATCAGTGCTGAAGAAATAAAATTATCCGGTATAGATATTCCCAACAACTTCAATTTTTCGGACTATCTGAGAAAAAGAGGCGTAAGATCGCGTTTACTAATAAAGAATATTGTTAAAACTGAAAATGATGAAATAACTCCGGTTATAATAAGCAATAATGTTGAAAATAAAATCGACCAAAGTCAATTGTCGGGCAACTCCAAAGCCCTGTTGAAAGCACTTGTTCTTGGAAGAAAAGAAGACATTTCGGATCAAACTTTAAAAAATTTTTCCGACTCGGGAATAATGCATCTGCTGGCTCTCTCCGGCTTGCATATCGGGATACTAACCTGGCTGATTTCGATTGTTCTTAAACCTGTTACTTTAATTAATAAAGGAAAAATAATCAGAGGTCTTATGGTAATTGCATTTTTGTGGATATATGCATATCTCACAGGACTTTCATCATCAATTGTTAGAGCTACAATCATGTTTAGCATATTGACAATTGCTCACGCTTTGAAAAGGCAAAGCAATGTGTACAACAGCTTATCAATCGCCGCTTTGATTCTCCTACTCATTAATCCTAACAATATATTTGATGTGGGTTTTCAGTTAAGTTTTTCGGCGGTAATAGGGATTGTATGGATGTTCCCTCTTCTAAATTCAATTTGGCGCCCAAAGTTTATCATCTTAAAATATTTCTGGACTTTACTAATTGTTAGTATAGCAGCACAAATCGCAACACTTCCGCTCACCTTATACTATTTCCACAAATTTTCTTCTCTATTCTTTGTGGCTAATCTAATCGAAATACCGGCAATTACATTTTTATTAGTATCTTCATACATATATATTTTACTCTTATCTATTGGTGTTGAGATAAATTTACTTTCTATAATATATGACAAAACAGTTAATTTTATTGAAGTAGTAAGTCAAAACATATCTTCACTAGATGAATTGATAATTAAGAATATATATCCGGATCAGTTTTCGGTATTTCTATATTTTCTTCTAATAATTTCTGTACTAATATTTATCGGCAAAAAAAATAAAGTGTTTTTATTCTCCGCACTTTTATTTTTGATAACGATCCAATTGCACTCAATCATAAAAAAACACAATAATTCACTAAAAGAACTTGTAATGATAAGTGCATCACCAAAAGCGGAGATTTTAATACAGGATGGAAATAATTCATTTAGCGAAAAAGATTATGAAGAAAGTCTATTTCAAAACTACCTCTACTTTAACAATATAAAGTCAAGTGATACTATTTTGAATAACACTTTTATATTTAAACAGAAGATATTCTGGAAAGCTGATGATGAAATAGGTTCAAACCCATTTAATCACAGATATGCGACAATTATCGATAATGACACGAAGACCAACCCTAAAATTATTGCGAATAAATATTTGGACAGAGTAATTTACACAGGTTACCGTAATTCAGTAAATAAAAGCAGGTGGGAATATTTTTGTATAAAGAATAAGATCCCGTTTCACAGCGCGGCAGACAGTCTTTTTATCTACCGGTAGATTTATGTTTATCTATTCGCGAATTACAAATTTCATCCACACTGGAAAATGGTCTGAAACTTCTCCTATTTCCTGCATTACCCCCGACTCAACTGCTTTTATCTTATCACTGCTGTAAAAAATAAAATCGATCTTAGTATAGGGATTTCCTGTTGAATAAGTATTGTGTTTTACCATATCGGCTTTGTAAACAGAATCTGGAATTGCCATTCCTACATCCTTCATTTTAATAAGCTCATCAAGCAAATTATTTCTGGTTCCCAAAGTGTCCTGAGGACTGTTGAAATCACCGACCAATAATGTTGGCATAATCTTTCTGTACTTTTCAAAAACCTCAATACTTTTTTGGATATGATTAGATCTTGTTTCCTCATCAAAAGCTTCCAAATGCACATTCAAAACCATCATTTCGCCCCTATTTGTTTTTAGAGTTGTTTTCTGAATTAATCTTTCTAAATAAAATGCATTGTAATAAAATGGGGCATTTATAGGTTTTATCAGCTTATCAAAGGTGTTTTCAACAACCTCTAATTCCGATAGAATATATTGAGCTGAGATAGTTTTACCGAAGAAATATTTAGGATTATAACCAGGAAAGGGAACAAACTTTTTATCCCAGTTAAGAGCTAGAGCACCGTATTTATAAGCGCAATATTTTTGCAATGAATCGGGTTGATTGATATTAAACGACCTGTCAGAATCTAAATCTATTTCCTGAAGAGCAAGGATATTTGGCTTCTCCTTATTTAAGGATTCAACACAGGCATTAAGGTTTTGATTGTACAATTCTACGTCTCTTTCAACCGGCAAATTATTGGTCATTCCCGAAAGCCAACCAATATTATAGGTCATAATTTTCAATGTATCACTCAGGGAAGGCTGAGCATTATCATTTACTTTTACCGTATCGTAATATTCCGGGGAAATGGAACTTTGAGTTCCGTAAACATAGAATAATCCTATAAGCAATACAGGAACCAGGATAATTAGTAATAGTTTCTTCATAAAAAAATACTGTTTAACAATAATAGCATAAAAATTAATAAAATACATCAATAATAACGGGAATCAGGATAATCTGAAATAACAAACTACTAATAGCCAAAATTATCTTTCGCTATTAAAATACATTATTGTAAATTTGCCGCTTGAAAAAATCAGATTACAAATAAGCTTATTACTTTGGTTTATAGGATAATGGATCTTAAAGAAGACATTATAATGCTATAACCTTTGAAATGAAGGCTAACAGAAATAAAAAATGAAATACAATCATCAGGACTTAGAGCATAAGTGGCAAAAATATTGGGAGGAGAATAAAACTTTCGAGGCCAAAAACAATTCGGAAAAACCAAAGTTTTACGTATTAGACATGTTTCCTTACCCATCGGGGGCGGGGTTACACGTTGGCCACCCACTGGGGTACATAGCTTCTGATATTTATTCAAGATATAAACGACATAACGGTTTTAATGTATTGCATCCTATGGGTTATGATTCGTTTGGATTACCTGCAGAACAATATGCTATACAAACGGGTACACATCCGGCAATTACAACAGCCCAAAACCTGAAACGATACCGCGAACAGCTTGATAAAATAGGTTTTTCATTTGATTGGAATCGTGAAGTACGTACTTCTGACCCTGATTATTACAAACATACACAGTGGATTTTCATCCAGCTATACAATGCGTGGTACAACAACGATACAGACAAGGCTGAACATATCGACACTTTGGTTGATAAATTTGCCTCAGAAGGAAATATTTATGTTAACGCTGCCTCTGATGAAGATATAGAAGAATTTACATCGAACGAATGGCATGCCTTTGACGATCATAAACAGGAAGAAATTCTGGCAAAATACCGATTAACCTTCCTTGCGGAAACAGAGGTAAACTGGTGTCCGGCACTTGGTACTGTTTTGGCTAACGACGAAATCATCAACGGAGTTTCGGAACGTGGCGGCCATCCTGTAGAGCGTAAAAAAATGATGCAGTGGAACATGCGTATTTCAGCTTACGCTGAACGTTTATTACAGGGCTTAGAAAATATCGACTGGACCGACTCGTTGAAGGAAACACAACGCAACTGGATAGGTAAATCGAAAGGTGCATCAGTATGGTTCGCCATTGACGGTCATGAAGATTTAAAATTTGAAGTTTTCACAACACGCCCTGATACAATCTTCGGTGTTTCATACATGACTCTTGCTCCTGAACACGAGCTGGTTAAACAAATAACTACTCCTGAATACAAAGAAGCTGTAGAAAAATATGTTTCTGATACTACAAAACGTTCGGAAAGAGAACGTATGGCAGAGGTTGATAAAGTTTCCGGACAGTTTACGGGAGCTTGTGCCATCCACCCTTTCTCGGGAGAGAAAATCCAGATATGGATTGGCGATTACGTATTGGCAAGCTATGGTACAGGAGCTGTTATGGCAGTACCTGCACATGATAGCCGCGACCATGCTTTTGCCAAAAAATTTGGATTAGACATCAAACAGGTTATCGATCCTAAGGAAGATTTAGGAGAAGGTTTTGATATTCAGGAGGAATCTTTCGACACTAAAGACGGTGTTTGTATCAATTCTGATTTCATCACAGGCATGGAAGTTGCCGATGCAATTTCTACTGTAAATTCAAAAGTTGAAGAAATGGGAATTGGTAAAGGAAAGATCAATTACCGATTGCGCGATGCAGTTTTTTCACGTCAAAGATATTGGGGAGAACCATTCCCGGTATATTATGTGAACGGAATTCCACAAATGATTGAGAAAGAGCATCTGCCGGTTGTTCTTCCGGAAGTGGAAAAATATTTACCTACCGAAACAGGTGAGCCGCCATTAGGTAATGCTACCGTTTGGGCATGGGATACCGTGACAAACAAAGTTGTGGAAAACCAAAAAATCGACAACCAAAAAGTCTTCCCTTTAGAATTGAACACTATGCCCGGCTGGGCAGGATCATCATGGTATTTCTTACGTTATATGGACTCTGAAAACAAAGATGAGTTTGTATCGGAAGAGGCTGAACAATACTGGCAGAATGTAGATTTATACATCGGTGGCTCGGAGCACGCTACAGGACACTTATTATACTCACGTTTTTGGAATAAGTTCCTGAAAGACATGGGCTATGTAAGCAACGAAGAACCTTTCAAAAAACTGATAAATCAGGGAATGATTCTTGGAACTTCAGCTTTTGTTTATCGCATAAAAGACACTAATAAATTTGTTTCAAAAGGTCTGAAAGATCAGTATGAAGTTACTCCTATTCACGCTGATGTGAATATGGTTGTAAACAACGAACTTGATATAGAAGCTTTCAAAAACTGGAGAGAAGAATACAGGGATGCTGAATTTATCCTTGAAGACATGCCTACCGGACAGGCAGGTGGAAAATACATTTGCGGAAGCGAAGTGGAAAAGATGTCGAAATCTAAATACAATGTAGTTAGTCCTGACACTATTGTTGAAGATTTTGGAGCAGATGCCTTACGATTATACGAAATGTTCTTAGGCCCGCTTGAGCAGTACAAACCATGGAAAACAGATGGTATAAGCGGTGTTTATAATTTCCTTAAGAAACTTTGGAAACTATATCACAAGAACGAAGAATTTGGGGTAAGCAACACGGAACCTACAAAAGATGCTTTGAAATCGCTTCACAAAACAATCAAGAAGGTAAGAGAAGATATTGAGAAGTTCTCATTTAATACTTCTGTTTCTACTTTCATGATTGCGGTAAACGAGCTTTCAGCCCAAAAATGTAATTCGCGTGAGATACTTGAACCATTAGCTATAATAATAGCACCTTACGCACCGCACATTGCTGAGGAATTGTGGAGCAAACTGGGTCACGAAACATCTATCGCTGATGCAGAGTTCCCTGTACACAACGAGGAATATTTAAAAGAATCATCGCATACTTACCCGATTATGTTTAACGGAAAGAAACGTTTTATTTTAGAATTCCCTGCCGATGCCAATCCAAAAGATATGGAAAAGGCAGTTCGTGAACACGAAAAGACAATTGCTCAATTACAGGGACGTGAACCTAAAAAGGTTATTGTTGTACCTAAGAAGATAATTAATGTTGTGGGTTAAGATTCCATAATTGATAGAATACAAAAAGACCGATTCATATTTAGAATCGGTCTTTTTTTATGGATTTTTTTTTACAGGCTGCCAACATCGTTAACGAAAAGGCTCTATTGAAATCGAAGTTTTTTGTCGAACTCTAATAGTCTTATGTCGAAATAAAACAGTCATATGCCGAAATAATGTTAATACCTGTGATAATAGTATAATAGAAACTATTATAAAGCAATATATTTGAACAGAAATCAACTTATATTATGAATGCATCGAAACGTATATTATCTGTAGATATTTTTAGAGGAGCAACAATTGCAGCTATGATTCTGGTAAACAATCCCGGAACATGGGGTGCTATCTATCCGCCATTTAAACATGCCGAATGGCACGGCCTGACACCTACTGATCTTATTTTCCCCTTCTTTTTATTCATTGTCGGAATGTCAATAACATTTGCTTACACAAAAAAGAAAGAAACAGGCGTAAATGCCGATGTTTATAAAAAGATTATTTCCCGAACCTTAAAACTGATTATTTTAGGTTTAATCATGGCAGGCTTTTTAATCTATCCGCCGTTTTTTAAAAATCTGTCCGAATTGAGGCTCCCCGGTGTACTACAAAGAATAGGAGTCGTGTTTTTTATAGCTTCCATTATGTTTCTGCATTTAAACCCGAAAGTACTATTTGGAATATTTGTATCAATCCTGATTGGCTATTGGTTAATAATGACACAAATTCCTTTCAATGGGGAAACATATTTATTAACTCCCGAAAATAATCTTGCAACCATTATAGATCAAAAAATATTGACTTTAGACCACATGTGGAGGGTTTACGATCCGGAAGGCCTTCTGAGTACTATTCCGGCAATAGCCACTACAATATTCGGAATGTTTTTGGGCAAGATACTATTAGATAAAAGCAAATCAGAAAAAGAAAAACTTAAACTTTTCATCATAATTGGAGTTGTTGCGCTAATTACCGGGTACGCATGGGGAATGATTTTCCCTATCAACAAGTCACTGTGGACAAGCAGTTTTGTGCTGGTAACAGGGGGATTTGCAAGTTTGACATACGCAGCAATATATTACATTGCCGATATTTTAGATCATAACAGTTGGGGGAAACCTGCTATTATTTTTGGTTCTAATGCAATTACAGTCTTCTTCCTGTCGGGTGTAGTTGCCAGAATTTTTGGAATGATAAAATTATCCGATGGTCAGTCTTTACACGGCTACCTATATGAACTCTTGTCTTCAATTATCACCATTCCAAAACTCAGTTCGTTGATATATGCAATTTTTGTAATTTTCTTCTATTATCTGGTAGCGCTTTATTTATACAGGAAGAAGATTTTTATTAAAGTATAAATCTCTACAAAGCAATCCAATACTGAAAAATATTCGATAGTTTTGAAATATTCCATACGACTATTTCATTATTTTGCATAAAAATGACGCGACAATTTTGTTGCTTTATCTAAAATCGTCGCTACGTTTTTATTACATTATATAAATTTGTCGTATATTTGATATATGCTTTATATAAGGGAAAAATATCATGAACAAATAAAAAATGCCATTTCAAACGTTCCGATCACTGTTCTTATCGGGGCAAGACAATGCGGTAAAACATCACTCATGAAAAGCCTGTCACCCGGCATGGATTCATATGATATTGACGGGCAAACACCTGAAGCTACAAATATATTTGCCGATCTAAATGATGTTGAAGAACTGTTGAAGATCAAGCTTAATTCCGAATTAGAAGGACTATTTATTATTGATGAATTCCAGTATTTAAATAAGATATCTTCCAAACTAAAAATCCTTTCAGACAAATACCCAAAACTCAAAATTCTATGTAGCGGCAGTTCAAGTCTTGACATTATTCAAACGGTGGAAGAATCTCTGGCAGGAAGAGTAAGAGTGATAAATGTAAATTCGCTCTCATTCAGCGAAAGTCTACTATTTGAAGAACCCGAAGCATATCTGGATTATCAGAAATACACGAAAAACACAAATGATTCGATCGTATCGCAGGAAATTAAATCCCAACTGAAACACTATCTGGTGTATGGTGGCATGCCCCGTATGGCACGTAAAAAGGGTTTCAGAGAAAAAATCAGAACCTTAGACGATATTTACAAAACTTACCTGATGCGGGATGTAAGGTCGTTTGTCAGAAACGAGGACAGTGTTGGTTTTAATAAACTATTGCAGATTCTGGCATTACAAATTGGTAATTTAGTTAATGTAAACGAACTGTCGCGAACTACCGGACTTAGCTATAACAAATGCGAAGAATATATTTATCTGTTGGAACAGATGTTTATTATTAAAATGATTCCACCTTTCGCTTCAAACAAAAAGAAAGCGATAAAAAAAATGAAAAAGGTTTACTTCCTCGATTTAGGCTTAAGGAATATTATCATCAATAACTTCAATAATATTGACTCCCGTAATGACAGCGGTGCTCTTTTTGAAAACTTTGTTTTTCTGGAAATCATTAAAAGCATAGAATCGTATTCCGACTTATCGTTTTACAGAACCAGAGATGGTGCAGAAGTTGATTTTGTAATAAACGACATGTACAAGCTGTTAACTTTCGAAGCAAAATATAAAAACATTTCAAAACCGATATTTCTCAAAGCTCTTAAAGGATTTAACAAGGATGAGAATGTTAAGGAATCGTTCGTGATTAATCTCAATCTGAATCAAAAAAACGATAATCAAAATTACATACAAGCCTATTTGCTCGAAAAAGTAATCTAGCCGAACTACATGATATTTGATTGACAAGTAAAAACTTAAACACTATCTTTGGGTATATAAACTATATTCTTATGAAGAAATTTACGCTGATAACGATGATAACTGTAATTGCTTTATTAAGCAGCTGTGGCCCTTCAATGGATGTGTCATATGATTACAACAGGAATGTAGATTTTACAAAGTTTTCAACTTTTGCTATAGATGAATGGAATGATGAAAACTCAGAATTAGTTGATGAATTTACAAAAGAAAGAATTCTCAATGCAATGAGGAATGAGATGCTTAGCAGGGGGATGACAGAGGCTGAAGATAACCCGGATATCATGTTGGATATATTCGTTGTTACCGACATTGAAAGATATACTACTGCCTATACAACTCATATGGGTATGTATAGTGGATGGGGTGGTTATAGAGGATGGTACAGTCCGGGGTTCGGTGCCGGCTCATACAACACCCAATTTGTAGAACACGAAAAACTTCTTGGAACAATAGTGCTTGATGTATATGATGAAAGAGCAAAAAAACTAATTTGGCAAGGAGTAGGGAAAGGCGAAATTGACGGGACAAAACGCCCTACGGAAAGTACCATAAATAATACTATATCAAAGATCTATTATAAGTATCCTATTAAGAAAAAGTAATATAATTTGATCTTTCTATTTAAGCAGGCAGTAATTATTCCTGCTTTTTTTGTTGCTAAATATTTCTCTTTAGTATATTTATCCAAAATAAACTTCTATGCGTCGTCTATATAAAATATTAAAATGGCCTTTAATGGTAATTGTCTTAATAACTGCGGGACTTTACATTACGGGTAATGAATTTATAATAAAAGCAGTGTCACTGACCTATGGACGTGGTCAAACCGGAGTAGAAATAGATGATTACAACTATTTCGATAACAGAGTTGTCCTTTCCGGACCTCATCAACCATGGGAGGAGTCGGCTAATATAAACTCCCTGCAAATGAGCAATCGTCTTTTGGAAGAACATGAAAAGATGGAATCGATTGCTTTTTTAGTAATTAAAAATGACGAAATAATATTAGAAAAATACTGGGAAGGTTATGGACAAAAATCCCTTTCCAATTCTTTCTCAATGGCAAAAACCATTGTTACAATCTTAATGCAAAAAGCAATTCAGGAGGGATACATAAAAGGACTGGATCAAAAGGTCGGTGATTTTATTCCACATTTCAACCAAGGAGATAATGAAAAACTTACTATTGGTGACTTAAGCCGAATGAGCTCAGGATTGAATTGGGAAGAAAGTTACTCTTCGCCATTCTCAATAACAACAAAAGCATACTTTGGAAATGATTTAGAAGCTTTAATTAACACCCTTGATGTAGTTGAAGAACCGGGTAAGGAATACAAATACCTAAGTGGGAACACTCAATTACTTTCAATGGCTGTCGCTAAAGCCACAGGAAGGACTTTAAGTCAATATGCATCAGAAAAATTATGGATTCCAATGGGGGCTTCGACAGATGCATTATGGATGCTCGACAAAGCTAATGGCAATGAAAAAGCTTATTGTTGTTTCAATTCAAATGCACGTGACTTTGCAAGATTTGGAAAACTATGGCTTAATAAAGGTAACTGGAACGGAAAGCAAATTATAGATACAGCTTTTGTAAATTTATCGGTAAAGCCGGTTTTTAACGAAACTCAGCACTATGGATATTCATGGTGGTTAGACAACGTTTCATTCGATACGGAAGTATTTTTTATGAGAGGAATTTTGGGACAATATGTAATTGTAATTCCTGAATATGATATGATTATTGTACGTCTTGGTCATAAAAGAGACGGTAAGGATGAGGGTAACCCGCATCCAAGAGATTTTTATGTTTATGTTGAAGAAATTTTAAAGTTAGTAAAATGATAAAAGTAGAATTACCGGAGGAGATAAAAACCGAAAGGTTTAGCATGGAAAAAATTTCAATGAAAGATAAAAGCTCCTGGATGGAGTTTATCCAATCTCAGGAGGCATTAAAGTTTATCTCATTTATCAGATCAACCGAACAGGCATGCGAAGACTGGATTTTGCGCCAAATGGAAAGATATGACAATAATGAAGGAGGGTTGTACGGAATGTATACTGCCAAAGGAGAACTAATTGGACAATGCGGATTACTACTTCAGGAAATTGATGGTAAAGAAGAACTGGAAATAGGATATCATGTTATGCCGGAATATTGGAATAACGGATATGCATTTGAAGCTGCAAATGCATGGAAAAATTATGCATTCCAAAACAGAATAAACAACTCTTTAATATCCATGATTCATACCGGGAATATTGCATCGCAGGAAGTGGCAAAAAAGAATGGAATGACTCTGGAAAAAGAAACTTTTTATAAGGATTTACCTGTAGGAATATATAGAATTACTTATGCTGACTGGCTTCAGGAACAGGACCCCGAAGTAATAGCATAATACCACAACTAACAACTTAAACCATGAATCCCCAAATTCAACTAAACAAGATTTTGTTTCTCGATATTGAAACAGTTCCCGAACACGAAACATTCGAAGAACTATCAGAAACGATGCAGGAGCTCTTTGATAAAAAAACGAAGTTTCAAAGAAAAGATGACTACACAGTTGCAGAATATTATCAGGAGCGCGCAGGAGTATTGTCCGAATTTGCAAAAGTAGTCTGTATCTCAGCAGGCTTCATTCACACTGACTCTACAGGAGAGAAAACTTTTAGGGTTAAATCTTTCTACGGTCATGACGAGAAAGAAGTTCTACTAAACTTTAAGACTCTGCTAAATACAAACTACAGCTCATACGACTCTTACCTTTGCGCTCACAACGGGAAAGAATTTGATTATCCCTTTATTGCCCGAAGAATGATTATCAATGGAATTACCCTACCGGAACCATTAGATATTGCGGGTAAAAAACCCTGGGAGGTAAAGCATCTCGACACAATGGAATTATGGAAATTTGGAGATTATAAACATTATACATCCATAAAACTACTCACCGAAGTACTGGATATTCCTTCGCCAAAAGACGACATTGACGGATCGGAGGTGGCAGGAGTATACTATAATGAAAACGATTTAGAAAGGATTGCTGTCTATTGCGAAAAAGACACTTTTACCGTTGCTCAAATATATTTACGTTTAAAAGGCATGTCTATTTTGCCGAAAGAAAATATGATAAAAGCCTGATACAAATATTACTTCATTTAAAATAAGATGTTAGTTTTTAATAAAACCACCTGAATAACCGTTATTGACAGGTATACATCAGAGCATACAGGCATCAAAATACACTTTTATGATAAATCCGGCCAAAATGGTCGGATTTACTATTAAAAAAAACTTAAAAATTCCCCTTTCTGTTAAACCGAAGTTAAACAACTGATATACAGTACACAAAATTAAAGAACAGACGTCTTATTATTGAAAAGCGGATATAGGTTTAGACTTCCTTATCTACTGTTAAAAGAAGCTTAACTAGAAAATCTAATTAAAAGATTCTTCGTACAAATTACAAGTCTTTATTTTCAATGATAACTTAAAACACAGAAAGATGAAAACTTTAGCAGCAATATTAGCCGTAACTTTATTTACAATATTACCTCTTCAGGCAGATCCAACTTATAACAATTCAACTCTTCTGGAAGAAATTTCATTAAATTTTGATGATCTTCAATATGAAAATGAATTAAAACAAGTTGAACTTGCAGAATCTGAAAAAATAATATTAGACTACATACCATGTTGTGTATGGCATGATGAAGAAACTGATTTATATTATTATGTTTATATAAATGAACCTGAAGTATTGAATATTCCAAATCATTATTATATCGAAGAATTGGAATTTGCTAATCTCGATATGTAGGAAATATTCTTACTTATTAACACAAATTATAGGCATTGCATTTTATTAATGTAAGAAATTAAATTTACTGTTAAAAAGAGTTAAAGAACTAAAAATCAACACTCTAAATCCGTAACTTTAACCCAGTCAGATATAGTTAATTTTCCGGTTATGAAGAAGTTAATTTTATCAATGTTTTTTGCTCTTTTCTTCACTTTCGCCTTTTCTCAGAAAAAAGAAGTTATTCTAAATTCTGATATGAAAGTTGAAGTAGTTGATGTATTACTGAATGCTGATGAAGAAACAGCAAAAGAATTTAAAGAAGCAAGTGGTGACTATTTTTACTGGTTTAAGTCGAACGACTTTCTGATTATCTATAACGAAGATAGTGAGCTCTACAGCATAAAGGAAGTTGAACTTACAGAAGTTGATTTAAAAGAGATTGAAGAAGAAGAAGAAGAAGAAAATGATGATGAAATAAAAGAGAATAATTTACGTAAACAGTGAATATTTATATTGATTTTTGGGTTAGTAGTGAAAAGGTGTTTTGGTTCTATACAAAGCGCCTTTTCTGATTATAGACAATCACAAGAAAACCTGCCCGACTGCACAAGAGCCGTAAGGCAGATTATCTTATGATTATTTATTATACCAGACCATTATCAACAAGGTACTCCCCGATCTGAACTGCGTTTGTAGCGGCTCCTTTTCTAAGATTATCAGCTACAATCCACATATTAAGAGTATTTACCTGTGACATATCTCTACGAATTCTCCCAACAAAAACTTCATCCTTCCCTTCTGCATAAACAGGCATAGGGTAAGTATTGGTATCCGTATTATCCTGAACCTTAACACCGGGAGTCTGGTTCAGTACAGTCCTGATATCTGAGATATTAAATTCATTCTCAAACTCTAAATTTACGCTCTCAGAGTGACCTCCTACAACAGGAATTCTAACAGCAGTTGCTGTAACAGCAATAGAGTCATCTCTTAAGATTTTCATCGTTTCATTAGTCAACTTCATTTCCTCCTTTGTATAACCATTGTCTTCGAATACATCGCAGTGAGGAAGTGCATTTCTGTATATCTGATAAGGGTAAGCCATAGCTCCCTTCTCGCCTTTCTCTTCGTTTTCTAATTGTTCAACAGCTTTAACCCCCGTTCCGGTAATAGACTGATAAGTTGAAACTACTGCTCTTTTAATTTTAAACTCCCTATGCAGTGGAGCAAGAGCCATAACCAACTGAATTGTAGAACAGTTAGGGTTAGCTATAATCTTATCTTCCTTCGTCAGTTCCGAAGCATTAATTTCGGGAACAATTAATTTGTTATCAGGATTCATTCTCCATGCCGAAGAATTATCTATAACCGTTGTTCCTGCTTCTGCAAACTTCGGAGCCCATTCCAACGAAGTATCTCCTCCGGCTGAAAATATTGCGATTTGCGGCTTCTCAGAAACAGCAGTTTCTAATCCTATAACAGAATATTCTTTCCCTTTAAAAGTCATTTTCTTGCCAACAGATCGTTCAGATGCAACCAATAACAATTCTGTTATCGGAAAATTTCTCTCTTCTAAAACCTGAAGCATTACATTTCCTACCATCCCGGTAGCTCCTACAACTGCAACTTTCATGTGTATGTTATTTTAAAATATTCTATAACTAATTAGAAGCGCAAAAGTAAAAAAGAATTACAATCTAAAAAGTAATATTTGAGATATTAACACTTTACCAACTATTAGTTATAAAATGGTACAATATCCACTACCCGCTCAAAATTTATCTCATATTCCTTCACCTCACACAGAACGGGTATTATTTCCACTCCGTTTTCACGTGCTTTTATTAGCCCTTCCCAATAGCTTTCATCAACGTGTTTGGCGGGTGAAAAGTTCTCAGCATCTTCTCTGGTAATCATATATAACATAACTCCCCGGTTTCCTTTTTCTACTTCTGCTTCCAACTCCTTAAGGTGTTTCAATGCCCTAACACTTGGTGCATCAGGAAAAAAAGCAGTTACCCCCTCCACCAGTGTAGTATTTTTTACCTCGATAAAACATTTATTATCTCCCTTTTCGAGTAAAAGATCTATCCTGCTATTGTCTCCGTATTTTACTTCTCTTCTTATACTATCATAGTCTGTAAGTCCGGGAATAAGCTTTTCTATAATAAATGATTCTGCCAGATGATTGGTTAGAGATGTATTTACCAATATCCAGGTAGTTCCATTATGGGTCATTTCTAAAGTATAACGGTATTTTCTCTTATCATTTTCAGAATCTGAAATAATACAATCCCAACCCGGAACCCAACAACCTGTCATCCTGCCCGTATTGGGAACATGAACGGTAATTACACTACCATCAACTAACTCTACATCGGCCAAAAACCTCTTATACCTTTTCAGTATCTTTCCTTTTTGAATTTTCTTATTAATTTTCATTGGTCAATAATTCATTAATCCGTTAATCTGTGGCAACATATAAAAAGCCACGGATTTATATTACCTAAGTTCAACGATAAAATTGAATTCAGATTATTAGACTTAACAGCCCTTAAAACAAAA